>CALROS020000123.1:0-5865 GCA_943369855.1 Chitinophaga pinensis
TTCGGCATGATGACATACGATCCGGCGTTCATGACCACCGCGTCGTGCAAAAGCACCGTTACCTACATCGACGGTGACAAAGGGATCCTGCGGTACAGGGGATATCCGATCGAGCAGCTGGCCGAGAAAAGTTCCTATCTGGAAGTGACCTACCTCCTGCTCAACGGCGAACTGCCGACCAAGAAACAGCTGGAGGACTGGGAAGCGAGCGTCATGCTGCATACGTACATCCATGAGAACGTGAAGAAACTGATGGAAGGTTTCCGCTACGATGCGCATCCCATGGGAATGTTCATCAGCACCGTCGCAGCTCTTTCAACATTCTATCCCGAGGCGAATAAAGTGTTCGACCAGGAGGTCCGCCAGAAACAGATCCTTCGTCTCATCGGTAAGGTGCCGACCATTGCGGCATTCTCCTACCGTCATATCAAAGGAATGCCCTACGTCTATCCGAACAATGATCTCAGTTTCATCCAGAACTTCCTGAACATGATGTACAGCATCGGTTCACACAAGTATGAAGTTCCCAAGATCTTCGAAACAGCGTTGAATATCCTCTTTATCCTCCATGCGGACCATGAACAGAACTGCAGCACCAGCGCAATGAGAAGCGTCGGAAGTTCACAGGTCGATCCGTATTCCGCTACTGCGGCTGCCGCGGCGGCTTTGTATGGTCCTCTGCACGGCGGTGCAAATGAAGCTGTTCTCCGCATGCTCGACCATATCGGCAGCATCAAGAACGTACCGTCATTCATCGAAAAAGTGAAGGCGGGTGAAGGACGTTTGATGGGATTCGGTCACCGTGTCTATAAGAACTACGATCCCCGCGCGAAAGTGATCAAAAAACTCGCCGATGAGGTCTTCAAAGTGACCGGCGTCGATCCGAAATTGGAGATCGCTTTGGAACTGGAACGCATCGCATTGAGCGATGAGTACTTCGTGAAACGGAAGCTGTATCCGAATGTCGATTTCTATTCCGGACTCATCTACAAAGCGATGGGCTTCCCGATGGAGTTCTTCCCGGTGCTCTTCGCCATCCCCCGCACATCAGGATGGATCACCCATTGGCAGGAAATGCTGCTGGATGAGGACCAGAAGATCGCTCGTCCGCGTCAGATCTATCTCGGACATGATACCCGTGACTATGTCGGGATCGACCAGAGAAAGTAACAGCACTCTCACTGAACGTCCCGCAGATGCGGGACGTTTTTATTTTGGAGCAACCGTATGAAAGCAACCATCAATAATTCCCTGATGCGCTACATCGACGTCGGGTCGCAGAGCGCCGTACCGGTCATCTTTATCCATGGTTTCCCCTTCAGCCACAAGATGTGGAACTTCCCGGGCGGTCAGGTAGAGGCACTCACTGCTTCGAACCGTATCATCGCATACGATCTGCGAGGTCACGGTGAAAGCGAGGTCGGCACGGGACACTACGCAATCGAACTCTTTGTGGACGATCTCTTTCTGCTTATGGACCACCTGAACATCCCCAAAGCGGTCCTGTGCGGTCTTTCCATGGGCGGGTACATAGCACTCCGCGCCGTTGAACGGAATCCCGATCGTATCATCGGTCTTGTCCTTGCCGATACGAAAAGCGAGGCGGACGGCAATGAAGCGAAGATCAAACGTGCGAACGGAATGAAATTCGTCCAGGCGAACGGAATGAAATATTACGCACAGGATTATGTGAAGATCGTCTTTGCTCCGCAGTCCTTCGAAGGGAAAGCCGAATCCGTAAAAATGATCCAAAGCATCGTTGAACGGACCGCACCGACAGCCATCTTCGGTACACTGCTCGCGCTGGCGGGAAGGACCGATACGACGCACAATCTTCCAAACATCAACTGTCCGACATTGATCCTTGTCGGCGAGAAAGATACCGTCACACCCGTTGCTGCAGCGCAGATACTGAAGGACAAGATCCCCGGCTCAGAGATGTTCATCATACCCGGCGCAGGTCATGTCAGCAACATGGAGAATCCGTCAGAATTCAATAAGCACTTGACCGCATTCATGGCAAAGATCAAATTGTAGCACAGTACCCTGTCAGGGAACAACCGTAACCGTTTGCCCTTGACAGGGTCTTCCATTCCTCTTCATTCGTTCCCATGACCAGATCAATTCCCTCTCTTCACCGTACGATCGTATCCTGCCGAGCTTGTCCGCGTCTCGTTGAATGGCGTGAACATATCGCTCACGTAAAGACGAAACGTTTCTTGGAGTCTGATTATTGGGGCAAACCTGTTCCGGGATTTGGCGATCCGAAAGCTCAGCTGTTATTGGTAGGACTCGCTCCGGCGGCACACGGCGCAAACAGGACGGGACGCATGTTCACCGGCGATGAGAGCGGCAAGTGGCTGTATCGAGCTCTTTATAAAGCAGGATTTGCAAACCAACCCGGATCAACCGACAAAAATGATGGGTTATCATTGTCCAACTGTTACATTACGGCAGCATGCCGCTGTGCACCGCCGGACAATAAACCGTCGCA
This sequence comes from Chitinophaga pinensis, assembly GCA_943369855.1. Lineage (GTDB taxonomy): Bacteria > Bacteroidota > Ignavibacteria > UBA10030 > UBA8401 > UBA8401. The sequence continues at coordinate 2,495 of CALROS020000123.1, forward strand.
CGAAGAACTGGAGAATTGCCGGCCATTCATCCTCGATGAATTCCGTCTACTGAAGGAACTCCGTGTCGTGGTGGGACTCGGCAGGATCGGATTTGATACCGCATTCGACTGCATGAAGGCGCTGGAATGGACGCACCGATCATCCAGACCAACATTCTCTCATGGCACCGTTGAGCAGATAACTTCCGATATCGTCCTCATCGGAAGTTACCACCCCAGCCAGCAGAATACCTTCACCGGCACATTGACCGAGCCGATGTTCAATTCAATCTTCCGCACCGCACGACGTTACCTTTAAAAACACGGACGTCCTGCATTCGCAGGACGTCAATGAGAACCGCTTGATCTAAACGAAACCGTTAATCCACTGTTCCGGAAGCGATCACTTTCTTGAATGTACCGTACACCGGATGCGTCACAATGATCGTGATAAGACTTGCCGCAGGCGGATCGACATCCGTTGTATTAGCATCCTTCACCGTGAAGGTAAAGGACGTAAGTCCGGCACCGCTTGATTTCGTATCCGGCATGGTCACGTTTGCCGTTCCACTCACCTCTAAACCGGTCGCCTCAACTGCAATAGTGCTGCCCTCAGACATCGGATGTCCCAGGTAATCCATCACGGTGAACGAGAATGGACCGGCAGTACCGCCGTTAGCGATGGTATATGAATTTATCGCATCGGTCTTCGTGATGATCGGACTTCCTGTCCACAGGATATCAACTGAATCAAGGATGATCGAACTGTCGCGTCCTATCGTACGAGCATACACACGTGAGAATCCGTCCGTCAATCCGGAGGCCAGTTTCGGTGACAACGGCAGCGGATTACCCGAGAACAGGGTCATTTTCACAAATCCGTTGACATCAGTCAATCCTTTCTGCGTTTGAATTATACCATTTGCTGAATTGAAATAGATGACCGTTCCTTCTTTCACAGGGTTACTGTATTTATCACCGACCTGCACATTCACATCCATAGAATAGAATGATCGTTGCAGACCCGGGAAATTATACCGGTTCGGCGACAAAGTAAAGTGTCCCTGATCGGCGAAGCCAGAATTAACGGAGATCGTCACAGGCTGCGATTTGATCGTCCTGACTGGATTGGTCAGATTGATGGTCGCTTCGATCTGTACGACACCGGCCTGCGTTCCGCTGGTGATCGAGACCCTGGTCTTTCCGTTCTCGTCCGTACTGTCGATCAACGGAAGGATCGTTGGGGCTGTTCCGCCGGTCGCGAATCCATTCGGATTGAAATTCACTTTATATGCGACTGTTGCCTTATTCTGCCGGTCAACAGGAGCGCCGACGGAATCCAGCACCTGATACGTGATGGTGGCATTTTCTGTACCGCCGACCCCGGTGATGGAGATATCATTCCTCGAGGTGCTTTCCAATCTGATCGAAGCAGCGACTCTCGCCGATGCCGGCACGATGATATTCGCGGGAGCAAGCAGCGTTCCGTTGATCGTCTTCACCGTCGTACCGGTCGTACCGGTCACAACGATACGGATCTTGAAATTCCCGCCGGTCCCTGCATTCACAGCATTGTCGGAAACGGCAAGACTGAATTTCGTTCCGTTGATCTTATCATCGGTATCCGGAAGTGTTCCGGCGATATCACCGGTGACAGTGATCTGGCTTGCGACCGATCCTTCCACAAACACCTGATATCCGTGTCCTGAAGAGATCGGATTTCCAAGGATATCCTCAATGCGGTAATTGATCGTGGTCGACGTGCCGTCGAAGAGTGTTAACGAGTCCGTCGGTAAATTCTGAACGGTGATCGCAGGACGTCCGGTCATCAGCACATTGATCGACTTCTGGATCAGTCCGTTCTGACCGACCGTACTCGCCTTGAAGACCTTTGACCCTAACCGGGAATTATCGAGAACTGAGTTGAAGAATGTTGATACATTCCCGGATGCATCGGTGAATGCCGAGGCTCCGATGATTCCCGCTTCCGTCTCAAAATAGACCGCGGTACCTTTCTTCACAGGATTGCCGTATTTATCCCCGACCTGCATGCTGAATTCGATCGGAGTTTGGTCGTAGATGGAGATATTGCGTCTCGCATTCTTGAAGATGAACAGTGAATCCACGGCAAATCCGCCGTGCACAACGATCGGGACCGGTGACGATTTGATCGTGCTGTCGGCGTTTTGAGCGATCAGCTGCAGTACGGTCGAACGGGTACCGCTGGTGACCGTGACTGTAACCCGGCCGCTGAACGGATCGGTCATTGCGCTGTCCGGTTTCACTTCTTCATCGAAGCCGACTACACCTTTCATCTTGAAATAGAGTCTCGTCTGATTTGCAAAGTCTAGCGGATTACCGAGAAGGTCTCGTGCTTCATACGTGACCACTGCATTCTCTTCGCCTCCGACTCCGCGGACGGAGATCTCCTGCCGGTCAACACTGATCAATGCGATGGATTTGAGCGGACCCGTTTTGATAAAGACATTCACAGGAAGCGACGAGATCACAGAATTCCCTGCTGTGACCTTCGCCAATACTTTCAGGACTCCGGCCTTGATACCGCTGTGCACAGCCACCTTAACTTTACCGGAATCATCCGTCACTGCATACGACGGACTCAGGAACTCACTTGCATTTTGCGCCTGGTCAAAGAAGAATTGCACCGCCGCACCTTTTACCGGTAACTGACTCAGATTACGGGCTACGAATGTGATCGTATCCGTTGTCGGTGTCCCGGCGTTCGCAACAAAGATGGTGTCTTTCGAGGATTTTGAATACGAAACGGAGGCAACACTTCCTTCATTACCGACACCGCTTCCGCCCTTCAGCGTGCCATTGAACGTCGAGATCAATGTTCCGACGGTATTGGGTCCGGACACTTTGATCTTAAACCCTAACGGTTTCGGTCCTTGTCCTTCATCCTTCACTGTATCGCGTGCTGTAAATGAGAACTGCGTTGTTCCTATCCCCTGAACCTTCGAATCACTCAGCGATACATTCACATCGCCGGTGAGGACGATATTTCCTGATGCCAGACCAAAAGCCTCTACGGAGATCACATTTCCCTGTGCCAACGGGTTACCATTGATGTCGGCGACCGAGAATTGGAAGGTCTTCGACAGACCATCCTCGATCTCGAAATTGTTGAACGGACCGCCGATCTCGCTGATCACTGCTTCGCGCGAGAAGACGACTGTCTGCGTGTCACGAATGACCACTCCATTGACACCGAAGGTCTTTGCTTCAACCGTAGCAATACCTCCCGGCGGCTGCGGATTGACGATCTGCAGTGTCGTTGATGCAGCTCCGTCACTGTTGGTAAATGCTGCGGAGTTGATCAATCCGCCGTTCGTTTTGAAGTTCACCAATGTATTGGGGCTTACAGGATT
>CALROS020000124.1:0-5843 GCA_943369855.1 Chitinophaga pinensis
GAAACATCCTAAAGCCGACCGGTTAAGTCTATGTTCGGTCCGTGTTCAACCGAATGAGGATCCTCTGCAGATCGTCTGCGGTGCACCGAATGTTGCTGCCGGACAGAAAGTGATCGTTGGACTTGTCGGGGCAACCATTCCGCACAATCAGCATGATCCCAACGGAAAACCGTTCGTTCTCAGCAAAGCGGTCATTCGAGGCGTTGAATCGTCAGGAATGATCTGTTCTGCAAAAGAATTGGGAATCGGTGAGGACGGGAGCGGGATAAAAGTGCTTGAATCGACTGCACAGGTCGGTAAGACTGTCGCTGAGTATCTTGGACTTGACGATATTGCATTCGAGATCGGCATCACTCCGAATCGTCCGGACTGTCTAAGCCACATCGGAATCGCCAGGGATGTTGCTGCCGCGTACGGAATTAAATATTCTGTCCCGGTTGTGACATTGAACGAGGATAAAAACAGTTCAATAACGGATCTTGCCTCGGTAAGCGTTGAAAACTCTGTCGATTGTCCCCGGTACAGCGCACGCATTATCCGTAATGTGGTGGTGAAGGATTCTCCCGAATGGTTGAAAAAATATTTGACTGCTGCTGGTCTTCGTCCCATTAATAATATTGTCGACGTCACAAATTTTGTGATGCTTGAATATGGTCAGCCGCTTCATGCATTTGATTATGACAATCTCGCGAAGCATTCCATCATCGTGAAGAGCGCGGCGAAAGGTGAGAAGTTCACAACGCTGGACGGGAAGACCCATGAATTGACCGGTACGGAATTGATGATCTGCGACGGAGAGAAGTCCGTTGCGATCGCCGGCGTAATGGGGGGGATGAATTCCGAGATATCTTTCGGTACAACGAATGTTCTGTTGGAGTCCGCATATTTCTTTCCGCCGAGTGTTCGCAAGACGGCAAAACGTCTCGGCATCAGCACGGATGCGTCGTTTCGGTTTGAACGGGGTATCGATCCGAATATTACGGATGTTGCTTCGGTCCGTGCCGCTGCGCTCATCGCTGAAGTTTCCGGAGGGACCATCGTCAGCGGAAGCATCGATTCCTATCCGAATGTGATCGCTCCGAAGAAGATCACTGTTCGCACCGCAAGAGTGAATGCGATCCTTGGAACAACCATTTCATCTGCTCACGTAAAGAAATTCCTTCAGTCTGTCGAGATCCAATGTAGCGATCTGCCGAACGAATCGTTCGAATGTATCGTTCCGACCTTCCGTCCGGATATCGAGCAGGAGATCGATCTCATCGAAGAGGTTGCACGTCTGTTCGGTTATGATAATATCGAGAATAAGACTTCCAGCGAAGTGATGTTCACCAAACCGGACGCCGCAGAGCAGCAGATCGTTGCTGTCCGCCGATGGTGTGAGGCGAATGGTTTGAATGAGATTTTGACGAACAGTATGATCGATGCAGCTACGGCAGCATTGTTCACTGATGCGTCCGTTGTAGTAAAAAATCCTCTCAGTGTTGAACTCGAGATCATGCGTCCGTCGTTATTGTCGACGATGCTGCAATCCGTTGCGCACAATTACAATCACGGTTCCTCCAGACTTCAGTTCTTTGAGATTGGCTCGGTGTTCTCACTGTCCGGTGATAAAAATGAATCAACACCTGTTGCCGGTTACCGTGAACGGAATATGCTGGGAATCTGTCTTTCCGGTGAGGCGAACGTGGTCTCATGGCACGAAAAACAACGGTCCGTCGATCTTTTTGACCTGAAAGGGTTAGTTCTGTCACTCTTGCGGGGGGTCGGTATTGACAATAGTGATTTAATTTATTACAATGCACCAAGTTCTTTAACTGAATTGACGGTAGGCGTTGAAATCAATAACACTTATGTCGGTTTCATCGGCAAAGTAAAGCCCGAAATTCTAAAGAAATACAAGATCGAAAGCGATGTTTTCTTTGCTGAATTGGACCTGGGGATCATCACCGGATTTGGGACGCAAAAGAAATACCGCGGATTTTCGAAATTCCCGACGGTGAAGAGAGATATAGCGTTTGTTGTAAAGAAGGAAATTCCTGTCGGTCAGATCGAAGCAGTGATAAAAAAATCAGGCGGCACGCTGATCACCAATGTTGTTGTGTTCGACCTGTTCGAAGGGAAATCGCTGGGAGAAGGAATGAAAAGCGTAGCGTTCTCCCTCAGCATTAATTCATTTGAAAAGACGTTGACGGATACAGAGATCGATTCGTTGATTGCAACAGTTGTGCGTTCAGTGACACAAACATTTGAAGCCACATTGCGAAGCATATAAATGGTAGACCAAAATTTAGAACAACCGTCCTCCGATTCGATCCATAACGTCGAGAATGCGTTATCATCATTGTGGGATAAGGCACGAGAAGCATCGCTGCTCATATCAACGCTGCGGGAAGAAAAGAAGAATCTTCTCCTGAAAATGGATGAGCTGGAAGAGGAACTCAGGAATTCCAGGAATGATGTCTCCAGACTTCAATCGCAGATCGATTCGGTGAATTCATCCGCAGAAACTGCACGGACATCGTCGGTGAATCTTGAGGAGGATGAAAAGAAATTGTTGCAGCAGAAATTACGGAGCGTCATTTCAAAATTAGATCAATACTTAACCCAATAAAAGTTAGTTTTTTTCGGCTGACAGAAACTCACTTTTACTTTACGACCTATGGATAGAAAAAGCGTTCGTGTTAAAATATTCGGTTCCGAATATCCTCTTCGCGGTGAAAGCGAGGAGTTTACCAAGAAGGTTGCCAATCATGTGGATGCAATGATCAACAGCGTCCATGATAAGATCCCGGAGCAGCCGCCGCTGACCATTTCTGTCCTTGCTGCACTGAATATCACGGAAGATCTCTACAAGGAAAAAGAAAAGGGGAGCCAGCTCGTGTCCTCTCTTGAATATGAAATTTCGAAGATCACTAATTACCTTGATACCAGTATCAACAGCACGGAACCGTAAAGGAAAGGGAGATCGTAAGTACAGACTATACCCGCACTGTCAGCCACGGACAACATAAATAAAGAACCTATAGTTTTATTTATAGGGAGCTTAGCTCACAAGCGTAATATTACAGGCCTCGATCGGACTTCGGTCTGATTTTGCGAACACCTTCGGGTCGTCTGCTTCGGCAGACTAGCAAGCGGTGGAAGTAAGAAACGGTTTGGCGGCGCCCACTGTGTATAAGAAAGAGGGTTCTTTCTACACTTGTCCGAGGTTGTTGTGCGGGTTGTTTATTTTAAACAACGGAGATCGTATGAATTTTAATCTGGAACTGCTGTTCTTTGGTCCGGTGATGTCGGCCATCGCGTTCTTTGCGGGCTGGTTCATCAATAACAGGATCGGGAAGAACAAGATCAATTCTGCCGATGAGCAGGCAAAGAAGATCCTTGCGGATGCGGAACGTGATGCCGCTGCCGTGCAAAAGGAAAAACTGCTTGAGGTGAAGGACGAATGGTATAAGAAGAAACATGAGTTCGAGAATGAAGCGAACCAGAAGCGGAACAAACTTCAGGCGTACGAGAAACAACTGGATGCCCGGGAAGAGAATATCGACCGGAAAGTGGAACTGCTGAATAAGAAGGAAAAAGAGGTCCAGGCGCAGCAGAAACTGAATGAAGCGAAACATGCCGATTTGACCCAGAAGCTGAGCGATGTGGACCGGATGATCGTTGAGGAGAATACACGTCTTGAACGTGCCTCCGGTATGTCCCGTGAGGAAGCGCGAAAACTGCTGTTGGATAACCTCATTGATTCCGTCAAAACGGAAGCGTCACAGACCCTTAAGGATATCCGCGATAAAGTGAAGGAAGAAGCGAAGCGGGAAGCGCAGAAAGTCATCGTCCAGGCGATCCAGCGTTCAGCAGCCGACCATGCCGTAGAAACAACGGTGAGCGTTCTTCAGATCCAGGGGGATGAGATGAAGGGAAGGATCATCGGCCGTGAAGGTCGGAATATCCGCGCATTTGAAGCTGCGACCGGAGTAGATGTTATTGTCGATGACACGCCCGAAGCCGTTATCCTGTCAGGGTTTGATGCATTTCGCCGTGAAGTTGCTCGAGTATCGTTGGAGCGTCTGATCGCGGACGGCCGTATCCATCCCGCCCGTATCGAGGAAGTAGTGGAGAAGGTAAAAGCGGAATTGGAAGAGGAAGTGATCCGTGTCGGCGAGAATACATTATTAGAGGTCGGTCTCCCCGGTGCTCACAACGAGATCATCAAGCATATCGGTAAGATGAAATACCGTACAAGCTACGGTCAGAACCTTCTTCAGCATAGTATTGAGGTCTCGTATCTCTGCGGCGTAATGGCGGCTGAACTCGGTATTGACGTGAATCTGGCGAAACGTGCCGGTCTCCTTCACGATATCGGCAAGACTGCGGACCGGAGCATTGAAGGACCGCACGCCGTGATCGGTCTTGAGATGACAAGGAAGTATAACGAGAACCCCATCGTCGTCAACGCTGTCGGCGCCCACCATGATGACATACCGATGGAACATCCTATCGCTGCACTGGTCCAGGCTGCGGACTCCATCAGCGGTGCCCGTCCAGGAGCACGGCGAGAATCAGTCGAAGGGTATGCAAAACGGCTGGAGAAACTCGAAGAGATCGCAAAATCATTCAAAGGTGTCTCGGCTACCTATGCTATCCAGGCGGGGCGTGAGATCCGCGTGATCGTTGAACATGATAAAGTGGACGATGCACAGGCCGATCAGTTGGCGCATGATATCGCCCGGAAGATCCAGCAGGAGATGGAATATCCCGGTCAGATCAAAGTCGTTGTTATCAGAGAAGTGCGATCTGTTTCATTCGCTAAATAGGATAACTCAATGATCTTTATCGGAGTTACCGGCGGTATCGGAAGCGGAAAATCGACCGTGTGTTCCTTGTTCGAAAAGAAAGGGATCCCGATATTTTACGCAGACAAGATCGCCAAAGAGATCTCCGATGGACCGGCGCTCGATGAGATCGCTGCTGCTTTCGGAAAAGATATTCTTACCGGTAATGGATCACTTGATAGGAAAAAACTGAGCGGGATAGTTTTTCAGGATCCTGAAAAACTTGAAGTTCTGAACAGCATCATCCACCCCAAAGTCTTCGATGCATTCGAACAGTGGAAAACAAGCGGTTTAGGTTCATCGAACTATTCCCTGGTTGAAGCTGCATTGATGTTCGAATCCGGCATGTTCGAACTTCTGGAATACGTGCTCGCCGTTATAGCCGATGAAAATATCCGCATGACTCGTGTTGTCGTTAGGGATACTGTTTCGGAAGAGTCAGTGACGGCAAGAATGAAGAATCAGATCTCCTACGAAGAACTTCTTGAACTGTCCGATTTTCAATTGACGAACAACGGCGCATTGACCGATCTGAACTCCAAAGTGAATTTCTTTCACACGTTATTTTCCAACCTTAAACCTCCTAAAGAACTCGAATGAACTTCAAAGAAAAAGAATCCGAATTGTTCTTCCATACCTATAAACGCCTGCCGCTCGAAGTGGATCGGGGGGAAGGGTGCTATCTCTTTACGACCGACGGGAAAAAATATCTGGACATGTTCTCCGGTCTGGCCGTGAATGCTCTTGGGTATGCACATCCTGCTGTCATCAAAGCGGTGGATGAACAGGTCCGCAAGTATACTCACTTGTCGAATTTCTTCATCCAGGGACCACAGCTGCAGCTCGCTGAACGCTTGCTGACACTGTCCGGCTTCGATAAGATCTTCTTTTCGAACAGCGGAACGGAAGCGATCGAAGGGACCATCAAACTCATCCGTAAGTGGGGAAAGAAACAAAACAAGAAGATGATCTTTGGAATGAGTAACGGATTCAGCGGCCGGACGATGGGTG
>CALROS020000125.1:0-5838 GCA_943369855.1 Chitinophaga pinensis
ACCGGTATCAGCGAGAGATCCTTTCGGTAACAGACCACGACCGTCACCAGCGCAATGATCAGGAAGAGCCAGGTGGGTATGGTATGTTTCCACGTCTCCCATCCGGAATTGAATTTCTGCGCCTCGGAGACCTGTGCCGTGCGGATGAATGCCTCTGACGCATCCGCGTCGTGCGCAACGAAGAACTCTTTCGCTGCTGCCGCTTCGGCTCCGCTCACGGAAGAGAGGAATTCCTCCTGTCCTTTCAATTGACGGAACGAGAAGAAGTCATTCACGCGGTCTCCGTTCACTATGAATGCCGTCGCCATTCCGACAACGAACAGCACCGGTGCGATGTATTTGGAATTGACGTACGGCGTCTTGAATTTCCGTTCAAGTGTCTTTTGCGACATCTGCAGCTGAAGCACTCCACCGCACACGAGCACGAATGCGAACAATGTTCCAATACTTGTCAGGTCCGTCACTTCCGTCAGATTCATAAAGAGTGCGGGAACGGCGACGACGAATCCTGTGACGATGGTGGAGAACGACGGCGTGCGGTATTTCGGATGGATCCTGGAGAAGATCTTCGGCAGCAGTCCGTCGCGGCTCATGCTCATCCAGATCCTCGGCTGGCCGAGCTGGAACACGAGCAGCACGCTTGCCATCGCTACGACAGCGCTCACCGCGATCACCCCGGAGATGAAATTCAATCCTACCTTTTGGAATGCATACGCAAGCGGATCGCCGACATTCAGTTCGCTGTATTTCACGAGTCCTGTCAGCACAAGCGCGATCGCAACATAGAGAATAGTACAAATGACTATAGAGTAGAACATCCCGCGCGGAAGGTCCTTTTGCGGATCCTTACACTCCTCCGCCGTGGTGGAGATCGCATCAAATCCGATATACGCGAAGAAGACAGCGGAAACACCTTTCATCACACCCGCGATACCGTTCGGCATGAACGGTGACCAGTGCTCCGGTCTCACATAGAATGAGCCGACCGCGATCACCAGAAGAATGATCGCTAATTTTACCAACACCATCATATTGCTCGCGTTCTTCGATTCTTTGATGCCCCGGTAGACGAGCCATGTAATGAAGAATGTGATCACCAGCGCGGGAATGTCCGCAACAAGATGGACACCGAAGAGCTGCGGCGCGTTCAGCCACGCATTGTATGCGGCAACCTGCAGTCCGTTGATGGATTCCATCGGCACTCCCTGCTGCAGCTGTGCTGCGACAGAATCGTACCCGCGCCACGCGCTGAGAAAATCCATCGTCAGATATTCGGGGATCGTGTATCCCAGTGACGAGATCAGGCTGGTGAAATAGTCGGACCAGGAGATCGCGACCGCGATATTCCCGATAGCGTATTCCATCAACAGGTCCCATCCGATGATCCACGCGATCAGCTCACCGAACGCCACGTAGGAATAGGTGTAGGCGCTCCCCGCCACAGGGATCATTGATGCGAACTCCGCATACGCAAATGCTGAGAACGTGCATGCAATCGCTGTAAAAATGAAGAGAAAGATCACTGCCGGTCCGCCGTTCGAGCTGGCGGTCCCGATCGTGCTGAAGATCCCCGCCCCGATGATCGCGGCGATACCGAACGCCGTCAGATCGCGGACGGTGAGATTCTTCTTCAATGAGCCGTGCTCATCCAGCTCGCCGGCCGCGGCCGCTTCAAGGATGTGTGCAACGGATTTCTTTCGGAACAAAGATTTCATAGACATCTATCGAATTGGTGATAACGCATACAAAGAAAAAATGAAGTTGTCATTTCGAACGAGCCGGCATTTTCTTCTGCGCTGCGACGTGAGAAATCTGAATGTACAGCAGATTTCTCATCCCGCCTATAGAAAAATATTTAAGCGGGATTCGAAATGACAGGACGCTTTATTATTTTTGATCTTTTTTCAATTAGAATGTTGAAAAAATCCCCGCTATTGTCAAATATTTCATTGCCTTCCCGTGTGAATATAATCAGTTTTTATTCTATCTTCTGCACGGTGTGACGCTGTCAACCGAATCGAATACTCAATACAGCGGAGACGATCATTCAGAATACATTGTACGGCCTGGACCACCTTCGGGCATTTGCCATTTCATTCGTCTTTCTCTTTCATTATCAGATCCTCAGCGGCGGGGAACCGTCGGGGATAGCTGCGTTCGCGCAGTTCGGCTGGACGGGAGTCGATCTGTTCTTCGTGCTGAGCGGATTCCTCATCTCTTCGCAGCTGTTCCGGCAGATAAAAGAAGGACACATCATTTCCTTCAGAACGTTCTTTCTTAAACGTTTCTTCAGGATCATTCCGGCGTATCTGGTCGTGGTCGGGATCTATTTCATCGTCCCGCTGTTCCGTGAAAGGGAAGCTCTTCCCGCGTTGTGGAAATTCCTGACATTCACGCAGAACTTCGGATTGGATCTGAAAATGACCGGGACTTTCTCCCACGCCTGGTCGCTCTGTGTAGAGGAACAATTCTATCTCGCACTGCCGTTGACATTGATCGCTCTTCAACGGTCTCATCTTTTTAAAAGATCATATTGGCTGCTTGCCGGACTTTTCCTGCTCGGATTTGCTTTACGGCTCTACTGTTTTGAGAATGTGTATCTTCCTTCTGCGGGAAACGGGAGTGCCTGGATCGATTGGTACAAATATATGTATTATCCTACGTACAATCGTCTGGATGGACTGCTGGCGGGAATATCTATCGCTGCTCTCTCTGAATTTGTGCCGACCGTCTGGAACACCGTTTCGCGGTTCGGAAATTTATTTCTTCTTGCCGGTGTGTTCATTCTGGCGGGCGCTTATGTTTTCTGTAAAGATATGAGTACCTATTCCGCATCGGTCTTCGGGTTCCCGTTGATCGCGATGGGATACGGATGCATTGTGCTGGGAGCGGTGAGTCCGGGTAGCATTCTCTATCGGTGGAAGTCGCGGACAACGTCGCTCATTGCGGCACTATCCTATGCGCTCTATCTGACACACAAAGGGATCATTCATTTGACGATGCTGCTTGTTGCTGATCTCGAACTTGATGAATATCTTGTGATGTTCCTCTGCGCGCTTTCCTGTCTGCTCGGTGCGTTCATTCTTCACACGGTAATTGAACGGCCGTTCATGACACTGCGGCGCAGGATCGTAGAACAAGAGTAGGTGAATGATGAAAACACTTGGATCGGTCATCCGGAAAAACAAACGTCTGATCGTCGGACTCATGTCCGGCACTTCGGTGGACTCCATTGATGCCGTGCTCGTCCGCGTGAAGGGAACCGGCACATCGTTATCGTTCAAACAGCTTGCGTTCCATCGGCATGCGTATCCGAAAAGATACAAAGAGTATGTACTGAAGAATTCGCAGCCGGGCAGCGGGAGTGTCCATACGATCTCATCGCTGAATATCCTTTCCGCCCATTTCTTTGCGGATGCCGTCCGCGCTCTTGCAGCAAAAGCGCGCGTCCCTCTCTCCTCCATCGATCTGATCGGTTCGCATGGACAAACGGTACATCATTTGCCTGATGAGCAGAGACTGTTTGGGAAAAAGATCCGTTCCACTCTGCAGCTCGGCGATCCATCCACTATCGCGAAACTGACGGACATCATCACGGTCGGAAACTTCCGCACCGGTGATATGGCGCTCGGCGGACAAGGTGCGCCCCTCGTTCCGTATTTCGATCTTCTTGCTTTCCGCTCCAAACAAAAGAACCGGCTGGTGCTCAATATCGGAGGGATCTCCAATATCACATTGCTGCCGAAGAACTGCAGCGCCGATGATGTTGTCGCATTCGATTCCGGTCCCGGAAACATGCTCATCGACGCACTGATGCAGCAGTTCTATAATAGACCGTTCGACCGCAGCGGCGCTGTCGCAAAGCGCGGAAAAATACATCCAGCGCTGTTACGGTGCTTAATGTCACACGAATATTTCAGCAGAAAAACTCCGAAATCGACCGGACGGGAGCTCTTTGGAGAGTCATTTATCAATGAAACGCTCAATGATTTCAAGGGTTTGAGCAAAGAAGACATCATCGCAACATTCACGGAATTCACCGCGCTCAGCATTTACGACCAATACATCCGCTTTTTGCGTAAACGCCTGAAAGGTGATATATTGAACGAACTGGTCATCAGCGGAGGGGGCTTGTTGAACAGGACCATCGTGGAATCGTTGAAACATAGTTTCCACGGAACGTCGGTCCTGGCAAGCGATGATCTTGGTGTTCCGTCGGAATCAAAAGAAGCGCTCTGTTTCGCCGTTCTTGCAAACGAAACGGTGTGCGGACTTCCCTCCAATATCCCCGGGGTCACCGGGGCGGGCAAACGGACCATTCTCGGTTCGATATCGGTATAACAATCATCAGGGGAAATAAATGTTCAAGAATCTTTCGCTCTCCGTAAAGAGCGCTCTCGTCTTCACAACCGTCTTCTTTGCCGCCGTTGCCGCCATTGCGTACTTCACCTACAGCAGAACGCAGGAACAGATGATGTCGCAGGTACAGAACGGCGCAACCGCTCAGGCGAACACCATCAAAGAAGCGCTCGTGAATATGATGGTCACCAACGAGAGTATCGACGACAAGTATCTGCAGAAGGTCAGTTCCTCCGGCGACATCAAAGATATCCACATCCTCTTCCGTATGGACAGTCTGCATTTCGACGAGAGCTATCTTGAGGACGACGCACGCAGAACGCGCCTCATCCGCCGTGAAGTGGATGTGTGGGACCTGAACAAGGATTTCGGCGGCGAAGTGTTCTTCACGAAAGAACCGAAATGGTTCCTTACCTGCAACAAACATCTCCATGAGACAAAACTGATCAAGAATCTTTCCGCCGACAAACCGTCCATGCTGAATCCGTGCGATGAGATGAAAGCACTTATCCCGTTCATCGCCGAGAAGAAATGCAAGCAGTGCCACAATGTTGAACTCGGCAGCGTGCTCGGTGCCGCCGTCATGACCGTTCCGCTCGAACAGACCGCGCGGTATCTGGAATCGAATGCACTGCAGTCCCTGTATGTGTTCGGAGGATTCCTCGTGTTGGCGCTGGTGCTGAACGGATTCGTCTTCCGCTCATCCGTTGCGGATCCGCTGAAGAAACTTGCCGGCATCACCGAGACCATCGGCACCGGCGGAATTCCGGACCAGTCGCTGTTCAATGCATTCCCGAAGAACGAGATCGGAGCACTCGCCGCGTCACTCGAGTCCATGCAGAAGAATCTTGCCAAGGTGCAGTTCGATGCGGCAAAAGGCGAGCGTGTGGGCGCCGCCATGAAGATCGCCCGTTCCATCGTCCACGACCTGCGGACTCCCCTCACCGCCGTTTCACTTATCGCGGACTTCCTGCAGAAACATCAGGCGATGGAACCGGAACAGCGCATGAAGAAATTCGAACAGCTGCATGCTTCCATCCGCCGGATCGACGACATGATGCAGGAACTGATCGACTTCTCGCAGAATAATTTTGAATTGAATCTGAGCAAGAGCTCAGGAGAAGAACTTGCGGAGATCCTCATGAAGGATCATGAGGAACATTTTGCATCATCGAACATCCGGTTCGCCGTGAGCAATCATTCGTCCGGAGCAATGCAGATGGATAAGGAACGCATCCGCCGCGCACTGAACCATCTCATCTCCAATGCAGAACACGCCATGCCGAACGGCGGCATGCTCAGCGTGATGATGTCCGACAATAACGGCTCACTGAAGATCGTCGTTGAAGATACCGGCACCGGTATGCCGCAGGAGATCCGCGAATCGCTGTTCGAACCGTTCGTCACCGGCGGAACAAAGAGCGGCGCCGGACTCGGACTTGCCATCGCCAAGAAGATCGTTGAACTGCACAAAGGAAT
>CALROS020000126.1:0-5833 GCA_943369855.1 Chitinophaga pinensis
CTATATTTTCCAGCCAATATTTTCGACTCCACCGACCATTTTAATGTCCAAAGTCTACTGCACATCGTTCGATTCCAAGATCGGCACCATCTACATCGCTTCCACGGAGAAGGGCGTCTGTAAGATCTGTATTCCCAAAGAGACGAAGAAGGATTTCTTTACGTGGCTGCGGACGAACTTCGATGATGATGATGTGGTTGACAACAAGAGCCGCAATAAGGAAGTGATCGACCAGCTGACACGATACTTCAACGGTAAACTTGCCAAATTCTCCGCACCCATCGACCTGCTCGGAACATCATTTCAGCTCCGAGTATGGAAAGAACTCCGGAACATTCCGTACGGAACCACCATCAGCTACAAACAACTCGCCCGGCGCGTCGGTGTGCCGAGAGGTTTTCAGGCGGTTGGTCTCGCCAACAGCTGCAATCCCATTCCGATCATCGTTCCATGCCACCGCGTGATCGGCTCGGACGGTTCACTCACCGGTTATGCCTCTGGGATCAAAACGAAAGAGTTCCTCCTCCGTGCCGAGGGCGCGATCCTACTCTGATATTTCGTTCCATCGTACCTCTCACAACATACAGCCCTTAGAAGATTCTAATACGGAACTGTGATTTTCTCAAGAAAGTGAATGCCGTTGATGTGCCGGGCATCAAACCGATAATTGAAATCGCACCAAATATTCAGTACTTATCAGCACGTCAAGAACGGAGAATATATGGCAAAGATCCTGGTAGTTGATGATGAAGCGTCCATCCGTCAAATGATCTCGATGGTGTTGTCGATGCAGGGACACACCGTGATCGAAGCGGACAATGGAGTTGATGCTCTTGATATGATCAAGACGCAGTCACCGAAACTGATCATCAGCGATGTGATGATGTCCAACATGAACGGATTCATGCTGCGCGAGATCCTTCAGCAGGACCAGTTCACGGCACGCATACCGATGATCATGATGACGGGGCACGCCGTCACTGCAGGCGCATGGGAATCCGATCCGGATATCGACTACCTGAAAAAACCATTCGTTATTCCGGAGTTGATCGAAATGGTGAACAAGCATGTTCAGAAACCTGCAGAGTAGACGAGTAGAAGAGTCCCATGGTACTATCGTGAGCGCAGAATGACCCGTTCTGCGCTTTTCTCTTTCGTTGCATCGCCTCTCTTAATTCCGTATTTTCTTTCAGTTCATTCGCACCTCAATTCGTTTTCCCATTTAGAAGAAGAATTCCCGAAGCATGTCCTTATTGAATCAGTTGAATCCCGTTCAGCGTGACGCTGCCTCCGTTATCACAGGTCCGGAGATGATCGTAGCGGGAGCGGGCAGCGGCAAGACCCGTGTCCTTACCTATCGTATCGCCCATCTGCTCGAAGCCGGTGTCCCGCCGTATGAGATCCTCGCTTTGACATTCACGAACAAAGCGGCGAAAGAGATGAAGGAGAGGATCGAACGGCTCATCGGACATCAGGCTCATCAGGTATGGGCGGGAACATTCCACTCCATCTTTGCCCGCATCCTCCGTCAGGAATGCGAACCGCTCGGATATTCCCGCTCGTTCACCATCTATGATACGGATGATTCGCTCGGCGTGATCAAGAACATCATGAACGGGATGAACATCTCGCAGCAGCAGTTCAGTCCCCGCGCCGTCCTTTCCCGCATCAGCGGTGCAAAGAACCAGATGATCTCGCCGAAGGAATATGCCGATGTGGCGAAAGAATTCTTCGAGATGAAAGTGGCGGAGATCTATCCCGAATATGTGCAGAAACTTCACAAGAGTAATTCCATGGACTTCGACGATCTGTTGTTGAAGCCGATCGAATTGTTCGAGAAGCATGAACGCGTGCTGGAAAAATACCAATACCGTTTCAAATACCTGCTGGTGGATGAATATCAGGATACGAACCGCGCTCAATATACGCTCATCAACATGATCGCGAAGAAGTTCAAGAATATCTGTGTGGTCGGTGATGATGCACAGAGCATCTACGCGTTCCGCGGAGCGGATATCAAGAACATTTTGGATTTTGAACGGGATTATCCCGAAGCGAAGGTCTTCCGGCTGGAACAGAATTACCGTTCAACGAAGACGATCCTTGCAGCAGCGGACTGCGTCATTAAGAACAACCGCAACCAGATCCAAAAGACGCTGTGGACGGACAATCCTCAAGGGGACCCGATCACCGTGATCGAAGCGGATGATGATAAGGCAGAGGGTGTCCAGATCGCTCAGAAGATCCAGGAGAACATCACCAAACATAAACTGGACCTGAAGCATTTTGCGATCCTCTATCGGACGAACGCGCAATCCCGCTCGATCGAGGATGCCATGCGCCGTGCAGGGATCCCGTATGTGATCATCGGCGGTGTCGCGTTCTATCAGCGCAAAGAGATCAAAGATGTGCTCGCGTATCTTCGTCTCATCGTCAATCCGAAGGATGAAGAGAGTCTTCTGCGTGTGATCAACTTTCCTGCACGCGGCATCGGCGACACCACAGTTGAGAAACTCATTGAACATGCCGCTTCAACGAACACAACCATTTTCGATACCGTGCTGAATCCCGGTCCCGTTACGACGCTGGCGGACCGTGCAAAGAATTCCGTCCACACATTCGGAACATTGATCGTGAAATACACCGAGCTGAAGTCCCAGATGTCGGCCAGCGAACTGGCTCGCGCCGTTGTGGATGAACTCGGCATCCTGCGTCTCTATAAGGATGAACAGACTCCCGAATCGTTGGGACGCTGGGAGAATGTGCAGGAACTGCTCTCCGCCATTTCGGAGTTCGTCGATCAGAATAAGGACAAAGCCACGCTCGAGAATTTTCTTGAAGAGGTCGCTCTTGTAGCCGCTGTCGATTCCATGGTGGATGAGAAGAATGCGGTCACACTCATGACGCTCCATGCGGCCAAAGGTCTGGAATTCCCCGTTGTCTTCATCGGCGGAATGGAGGAAGGATTATTTCCGCTCTACCAGGTTACACCCGATCCGGGAGAACTGGAAGAGGAACGCCGATTGTGTTATGTCGGCATCACCCGGGCGATGAAGAAATTGTATATCACGTATGCACGCATCCGCTACCGCTTCGGTGATGTGACCTATCCTGTCGTGTCGCGTTTCGTCTCCGAGATCAGCGAGAAATATCTAGAACGTGAGACCGCTCGTCGTCCCGCATACACGGCACAGGTGGTCACGTCCCTGCAGAATTCCCGCGAACGGTATCTGAATTCCATAAAACAGAAACCGGCACCGAAGAATGACGGGTTCACGCCTGATGAAGAGGTGGATTATGACAACGATTCGCAGGACGAGATCAAACTGAAGGTCGGCGCTACCGTTGAACATGAAGTGTTCGGACGGGGGAAAGTGACGAATTTGAGCGGACGCGGCGACGGCGCCAAAGCGATCGTGAACTTCCAAAGTGTCGGTCCCAAAAATCTGATGATCAAATTCGCACGCCTGCGCGTGCTCGGCTAACCTATGGGCAGTCTGCAGAATCCTACACCGATAGAGAACCGCTTCCTCTCGCTTGCGGGTGTCATCGCTTCGTGTGTCGCCATTCTGTGGATCTCGCCGATCACCTTCTTTTCCCGCACACTCTCGCTTGAACACTCGTATTTCTTCCTGGAATTCGAACGGCATTTCTGGCAGTACCTCATTGCGTTCGTCGGTGTGACCGTCCTATCGCGGGGGCATTTGTGGAGTTACGGCATCAACAGTCAGAATCTCAAGACCTCCATGGTCTGGCTTTCATGGTTGTATATTGTCGTTATCGCCGTTACGTTCATTTTTTTGTGGACCGGAAGGGAACTTCTACCGATTGGCGCGTCTAATGTTCAGCAGGGGAGGAATCACGCCGTCATTGCGATGCTCGTTTATTGGATGTCGTCACCTGTCGCCAATCAGATCCTCTTCTTCAGTTTCGGACAGACGATCCTGATGAAGCAGTGGGGCGACGGACTGAAGATCGGCCGCATCCCCGTTGTGGTGATCTTCTCGGCCTTGTTGTTTACGTATGGTGCAACGACTTCGCAGTTCGCGTTCGGCGAGTATTCTGCACTGCTCACATTCATTCTTGGACTCTATTGCGGGATGGTGTATTGGAAGACCAACAGTCTCATCACTCCTATGCTGGGTCAAGCATTCTATTTCGGATTCCCGCTGTTCCTTCATATTGTCCGTACAATGTTCCTATGAAGAAATATCTTCTCCTTATCTTCTCCGTTGCATCCGTTCTTCTTTCCCAGAAGAACGATGACACTCCGCTTATCAAAGTGGGACCGATCGTCATTACAAAGAAAGAGTTCGTCGAGCGGTATGAAATGACTCCCGGCATCAACCGTCGGAAGAACGACATGGAAGGAAGCAAAGGGGAATTCCTGCTCTCGATGATCGCCGAAAAACTTCTCATCCTGAAAGCGCAGCAGGAGGGATGGGACAATGATACGATCGTGAACTATGCGGTGAAGGAAGTGGAACGTGCGCTGGTCCGGGATGAATTGTACCGCAAAGAGGTTGCGCAGAAGATCGCCATATCGGAATCGGAGATCGCGCTCGGCATACGACGTGCACTGAATGATATGAAGGTCTATTTCCTGTACGCGAAGACGAAGGAAGGAGCCGATTTCCTATCCTCTCAGATCAGGAATGGTAAACCGCTGGAAACATTCTCATTCACCGATGATTCAAAAGGTGAGTTCGAAGGACCGGATTCCGCGGTCGCCCGGTTCGGAGATGTGGATGTGCGGATGGAGAATGCGATCTATGCGCTCAAGCTCAGTGAGACATCAGCACCGGTTCAGCTCGATGACGGATGGTACATCGTGAAACTGATGGGGAAGACCGTTACGGTCGTCGTGGGAAACAAGGAGAAGAGTGCCGTCCGTGAACGTGTCGAATCCATCCTGAGGAAACGGAAAGAACAGAAGCGCATGACGGAGTATATGAACTCCGAATTGAAGTCCATCAAGACCGATGTGAACACACGCATCCTGAAGAATACCGTGATCCATCTCTGGCAGATCGCGCAGGCAAAGGAACCGGTCCGTACGGATTCCACGACATTCTTTGTGGATCACAGCGTGATCGACAGTCTTCGTCTTAGGATGAACGATACACTTCAGATGACCTTTGTGACATTCCCTCATACGGTATGGACCTTGGAAAAAACACTGGAGAAGATCGTCGAGTCGAATCTTGCAACAGTGAATCCTTCTCAGAAAAAGGTCCGCATCGATTTCGAACAGCGTCTGCATGATTTGATCGATCAGGAATATCTCGTGCAGACCGGATACAAACAAGGTCTTAACCAATCATCGGCGGTACGAAATGATCTGAAAGTGTGGCGCGATTCGTATCTCTCCCAATTCGTCCGAAACAAATCAGAGGATACGGTCACTGTATCACAGAATGATATCGAAGAACTGCGAAGGGTCTTCCGCAACGATACGTCCATTGTGAACAATACATCCGCCGCCCGCGAGAAGATGCATCAGATGAAGACCAACAATGCGCTGGACCGAGTGGTCGGAGCTACGGCGAATGGGACGGAGATCACCTTCTTCGAAAAGAATTTCAAGGAGGTCCAGGTCACTTCCGCACCGACACTGGTCTATCGATATCTCGGCTTCGGCGGAAGGATGTTCGCCGTTCCGTTCGTTATCCCTCAGATCGGCTGGGTCAATTATTGGAACAATAAGAATGTAAAACTTCCGTGATCAGCGTTTCGATCACAAAAATGGGAAGGGTAAAATATGAAGAACATCGTTGCAGTTTGTACCGCACTTTGCAGCATTCTCACGATCGGATCCATATCCGGTTGTTCC
>CALROS020000127.1:0-5832 GCA_943369855.1 Chitinophaga pinensis
AGCATCACTTTGGCTCTGACCACGATCAATGATATAACCAACAATGAACGAAACGACAAAACTTACCAGCCAATAACCTAACCTGGTGGCAATGGTCAAATAACTTAGCGCAATCACCACGAAAATATGCGAAAGAATAGCCAGGTCAACGATCCGTTTTCGCACATTCCAACGCTTCCAGTAAACCGATGAGACCAAACCGAGAAGATACGGGAAGAATACTACCCCGGGAAATCCGTAATCAGCGTGGATCTCACGTAAATATGTGCCCGTATTACTGCTCACCGGCGTGGTATAGTGAATCTGATAATTCGAGACATAAGTGCCTGCGCCGATCTTATCCAGCATCCTCCACATCGGGGCCAGAGAATTTGCCCCGATCAATCCCGGTTCCCCGGGCCCCTTTAAATACTCATTCAGTACGAACGGATGAATGGAAAAATAGACATAGATCGATGGTGTAATTATAGATCCGCCCCGTAACTTATTCAATGCTTTTGTCGAACCGGAAAATGATTCGATCATCCCGCGATTGCTGCGGACGATCTCTGCCGAGCCGATAATTATTCCCATCAATACTGCGAATCCTATAAACATTCTGAACTTATTCGTACGTCGGGACGAACGCACCTTCATTGATTCATTCGCTTTCGGCAATAAATATCCGGTCAGGAACAGGATCAATGCAATGAGTATCTTCGCCCGCCCCATTCCGGCGATAGCAACGATTACAACTACAACGACCGGAAATATTGAAAGGGCCGTGACGCTTTTCCTGTAATAAGTGTACAGTCCTGAAAAAAGGCTAGCGGCAAGCGCGAACGAATCGACATACGGCAATGCCCCTTCACTGCCGTCATACACACGGTTTGAATAGATCACGTTGCCAAAAAGGAGCACCTTTGCGATACTTCCGAACTTATTGATGAGCATTGACCAGAGCTGCATCGCGGAGATCAGCGCCAGCATACTGAGGATAAAGATGGCATATTGAATTATCCGCACTCCCTTCGAAGAAAGTTGATAATCAATCAGCGGTTCAGACTTGTACTCAACCGCTTTCACAGCAAGCACATGCGTCACTGATCCGACAAAGAAACTCAATCCGCCGGCGATGATCACCATCCATGTTTCAAATTCCAAGCGGTAATAATTGATCAACCGCAATTCTCCCATGCAGAGTATCAATGTCCAAATGGAAAAATAGATCGTAATATGGTTGAACAGCTTGCCATACATCATATAGCCGCACCATACTACCGCAATACATCCGATCATCAACAGGAAGATCAACCCATCCATATTTTTTTAAAGATTAGTCTCAATGAATTTCTGTCCTGCTCAAAGAATGCATGCCCCCAAGCAGAGAGCGAATACAGAATCAGCATGGACACCGCAATGAATATCTTTATCAACAGGGGGATCTCCCATTGATACACTATGAATGTTACAGCGCTGGCCGCCATAATGATCAGCATAAATATTCTTGTCGGGAAATATGACTTATGCACATCCGATTTCACACTGCTGTCGGCAAGGATAATAAGGAGTCCGCAATCGACTATGACACGTACGGTCCATGAAACGGCTGCACCGATGATACCAAACGATGGTATCAACAGAATATTCAATGCTATGATCAGCGGTATTTCAGCCATATTCAGGATACCGGTATATTTCGGTCGATCGATCGCATGAAGAAGCGTTGTCGGTATCTGCGCTATTGAATTAAAGAATATCCCGAGACAAACTATTATAAAAACCACATAGGAATGTTCGGCGACCGTTTTCCCTACCCACAATGTCAATACTTCACGTGAGAACAACATCAGAACCAGGATCAGCGGCACCAGCGCAACGATGAGGAATCTTATTGATCTCAAATACAGTTCTTTCAGAACATCCCTTTGAACGACCTCACTCATCATCGGGAATAATGCACCGACAATGCTCATGGCAATAATGAGGATGCGGCTAAGCATCTCTGAGGGGATCGTATAATATCCTACTGCTGCGATCGAAACGAATCTTCCGATAAAGAAACGATCAAGATAACTGAAGATGGGCGAAAGGATCTGTGAGACAGAGATCCATCCGCCGAATCGCAACAGCCGGCTGATATGGCCTATTTCGCACTTGAAACGAACGAGATTGAACCCGGTGATGAAGAACGGCAATTGTAAAAAACTCAATAATGTAACGATCATCCTTCCGATCACAATGCATATGATCACTTCATATAATCCGTACCCCATAGAGACCACGATCACCGAACCAACCCACTGCACGGTCCCAAGAATGAATTGATAGATATTCATCAATGAGAATTTATAATAAGCAGTTTGTATACCTCGCAGGATCCCGTACAGTACCATGAATGGAATACCCACAGCTGCTGCACGGAATGAACGAAGACTCTCCGCGTAATTGACCGGTTCTATATTCAGCAACTCAAGTAATGCCGGTGAAAAGACATACAACAACAGCATACCCAATGAGCCGATCACCGCTCCGATCGCCAAAGAGGCCCAAATGATCGAAGTGATCTCATTGCTGTCCGATGTATCCCGTGCACCGGACAGCATTTTTGTGACTGCCCGGCTTATACCAAAATCGAACAATGTAAAATATCCGATCACCGCCCAGAGCAAACTCAATAATCCAAAGTCAGACGGCGATAAGGTCCGCACAAGAATGGGAAGACTGATAAATGCTACGACCACTACCAGCAGCTGAGTGCCAAAATTCAGCGCACTATTCTTCAGTATTGAACGTGAAGAGCTATGTTCTTTCACTTGCTCCAATTAGGACTGCTGCGGTAGATTGATCTTATAGAAACGGACCACCGTATGGATCTTCTCTTTCCAATACTCCAGCAGCCTGTCATTGTGAGCGGCCGCGGCATTGAGGACCACTGTAAAGAGATAAACGAACATGATTGACAGGGCAAGGGCAAAGAAACAGGAAAATCCTATGATGATCAACCGTTTGGGTTTATCCTTCTTTACCGGAGGGACAGCATGATCGAGTACGAGCAGTATGGGAACATCCTTTTGTTCATCCACTTTAGATTGTTCATAAATAGGGAGAACAAACTCCAAGATCTTTTGTTGAATTGCTACTTCTCTGTAGAGCCGCAACCCCTCAAGTCCAGTGCGCGGGAATGATTCCAATTTTTTTGTCAGCTCATTCAATTCTATCTTCGTTTGTTGCAGCAGAGAATTATCCGGAGTGACATTCCTTTTCAAAACAGCGACCTCGATCTCTTTCTTGGCTTTGATGGCGTATAATTCTGCGTAAGCTGAGATATTGGAATTCTTTTCATCCTGAATAATGATCACACCTGTCTTTTCCTGAAACCTTTTCAGTTCATCTTCCGCCTTTCGCAGATCGGTATAACACTGTTCCAACCGCTTCTCAATGAAAACCCTATTATTCATCGCTTCATGGGTCCCCAAAGCGATACTCATTTCATTCAACAGCGTAACATAATAATTCGCCATTTCTGCCGCACGCACAGGACTTTTATCGAACACCTCGATGGTGATATTATCTTCTTCCTGTGTTTCAAAACGCGTATTCTCCGTCAATTCCTTTATGGTCTTATCGATATCATTGTCACTGATATCATATTCCTCCATCAATCCAAATTTTTGGATCACTTTCTCGCTTGCAGATCGGCTGCGAAGGATGGCAAAATAATTATAGCCTGCCTGACCTTTTGATAACGCACCGAGTGATTTTGAACCGGACAATCCTTTCAATAGCGAACTTGCCCCCCCTAAGCCACTCAATAGGTCCTGTTCTTTCGGCGGAAGGATCGAGGCAGTTGCTTTATACCACGAAGGAATGAGAAAACTGATGCCGACCGACAACAACGTCACCGCTATTACGTTGAATATTATGAATCGTTTCCATCGTACCAGCATTGTAAGATTGGTGACCATATTCGATGTTGAAATGTTATTTTCCATTTAAAGTATGGTAAGTTTTTCTATAGAGGCCAATATGGCATCAGGTGTTATTTGCAGCATGGAGTCGTGAGGACAGACGGGAGCATAGTAGCACCCGCAAGGTACCGGAGGTTCAATGATCTCTCCCCTTCCATACAGTTCAAATTCATTTTTATTAAAGATATTGTTCATCAACACCATCTGTTTCTTCAATCCGATGGCAATATGCATCGCCATCGTCACTTGCGTAACAACGATATCCGTTTGGTCCACAAGCGAAATAAAATCATTGAAACTGAAGTAACCCGGATAAATCCCCCCCGCTTGCTGCTGGAAATATTTATTTTTGTTATCCTCCTGCTCGCCTCCCAGCCAAATTACATTCAATCCTTTTTCTTGGATCTTTTTGGCCAGATCTATCCAATATTCATCTTTCCATAATCGCGATGTCCAACGGCCGCCGCAGCCGGTGTTCAATCCGACGATCTTTTTGGAGCGGTCGATACTCCAGGACTTCGGCGCTCCCGTGCGAAGGACATATTCTTCACCGTTAAACTCAAATCCGCACAACTCAAAGATCTCCTGAGGATAACTCTTCACATTCGCTCTGCTAATATCATCGAAGATGCCGGTATTCAATTTGTGTTCGGCTGCAGCATTGAATGCACGGGCGCGTCCATACTGGTCCATACCAAAACCATGTTTCTCAAAAGCGGATATTGATTCTGCGATGCCGATCGCTTCTTTATCTTTGTCCAGAGAATATACTATGTCAAAGCTGCGGTGCTGCAGCCACACAATATTCTTCACCGTATACGCAAGCACTATATCAACCGATATGGGTACTAGGTCGGGAAAATCTGTCAACCATGTGATATGCGCATCCGGATAGACTGTATGCAGTTTCTCAAGCAGCGGTGTCGTTCTGATAACGTCACCGGCAGCCCCCATTTTAATGATGAGAATACGCTTGCCTATCTTTTTGTAGTCCGAACAATCCGAGCAATGGACACCTGAAGATTTATGCGGTGTGCAAGGGACATCCCCCTTAAAAAATTTGCAGTCATTCTTTATCATCATAGAGTTTGCCCGCCAAAAAATGAATTATTTAGTCACTAACAATACCAAACTGACAACAGTGGCAACGATACCGAATACCTGACTATATACCGTCAAATAGTAATTGAACGGACGATACGGTTCCTTCGGCACCCACACATAGTCCCCTTCTTCGATCGTTGTCTTGTCCGGATCGAGCCACTGACGCGTGGCGGCTTTGATGATCTTAATGTCGCTGCGCGCGTCATCCGTGATACCGCCGGATTCCTTGATGTAATAATCCACAGTTTTATTCGGTGAGAACAAGACATGTCCGGGGTTCACAACCTGGCCAAACACATACACTGTCTTCTTTTTCGTCGCGATATGGATCTCGTCGCCATCTCGCAACAATACATCCTTCGCATGGTTGTCCTTCTCTAATATCTCGGAAAAATCCGTCACAACGAGTTCACGGTTGATACGGATATCCGTTTCAAGGTAATAATACGCACTGTCTTCGGGAGTGATACCGCCTCGTCCGCTTTCAAGACGCTCGATCGCGATATCAGAAAAATTCACTGACCTGCGGAACAATTGAGAGTTCTTCAGTGATGCCTGGGGAGTAATGCCCCCCGCAACGGCAATGATCTCGGAAACAAAGGTCGAATCCTTGGAAATTGGGTATACTCCCGGATATTTCACTTCACCTGTCACATTCACATTAATGGACTTTTGCGAGATATATTGCTCATATACTGTGATCCTATCCCCCCGCTTCAACTGTATATCCTGCTGTTCTGCACGGATCATTTTTGAAAGATCGGCATTGATATATACC
>CALROS020000128.1:0-5829 GCA_943369855.1 Chitinophaga pinensis
CGTCTTCTGCCGTTCGAAATTTGCGGAAGCATCTTCGAGTTCCGCCTTTGCGCTTTCGAGTCCGGCCTTGGCCAGATTCAGATTCGCTTTCACCTGACCGAGCGCCGCTTCAACATCACTGTTCTCCAGGCGTCCGATGATCTGTCCCTGCTTCACCCGGTCCCCTTCGATCACGCCGAGATATTCGAGTCTGCCGGTCCCTTTCGAAGCGACGGATGCTTTCCGCTGGGCGACGATGTAACCGCTGGCGGTGAGAACGGCGCTCTCCTGTCCTGACGTGGTCATAACGACGGTACCGAGCTCCACTATTTCAGCGGAAGAACCGGAGCCGAATGCGAAGAAGGAAATGACGGCGACAACAACGAGTGCGAGCGCCGAAAAAAGGATAATTTTGTTCTTTGAACCGCTCTCCGTTTCACGGGGAGCATCGCGGTCGATCTTTAAGAATGAGAGGTCGGTATGTTTGGTATCGGACATGGATGATGGTTTCCTGTTCTTTTTTCATAGAGAATTGTATGGAAAAAGAACAATTATCTGTTCAGTTTTGTTCGTTAATATCCCAAATTTATGAAGGAAAGGCAACGAATCGCCGAATTCTTCTGTTGTCAATGGAATTTGACGGTCCCAAAATACATCAAAAAAGGCGTTCACCGGATTGATTTTCGGTGAATTGCGGAAAATTCGGGACGAGCGGCGAAGATTGTTCCATTCAAACTCTTCAGAGGGTCTTTTTACACAATCCCGAAGATCATAGGATCATCATCGCCACTTCTTCGCCGCCGCCGGACAGTTTCAGGACCTCTTTCACGGATTGTGAAACGGCGCTATCGGCGGCAAACGATCTGAACCGTTCCTTCGTTTCTTTCCACTCCTCCGCCGCAAAGAGATGTTTCAACGCACTCTCTCCGGAAATGACCAGTCCGATAAACGCAGCGATCCGTTCATTTCGCGCAGCATCTTCGGTGATTCGGATGCGGTGTTTGAGCGATTCGACAACGGCGGGATTGATCAATACATATCTGGTGACAGGAAACAAGAACCGCGTCTCCCGTTGCTGCTGTATGATCCCTTTCTGCACCAATGATGCAATGACCAGGTCAAAGAACCGGGCCGTCTGCATCAGAGCGAGCACCCACATTTTGGTTTCACGTTTTCTTTTCGATGCCGTCATCCTTTTCAACGCGATATCCAGGATATACACCCCGGTGGAAGCCGTATCGGTCACCGTCAGAATACCGTCCTGTTCCCGCCGTATACGGTTCCTGATCATCAGCTCCGAAAGAACGGCAGTGATGAGAATATATGAACCGGCGGGATTTGAGCGGGGAAATTTTCGGGAAACGGGGTCGAGAGTGAGAAGTGCGATTTCTTCGTAGAGAGCCAGCATGGTTGATTCCTTTTTCCGTTGTAATGAGATCGTAGACTCATCACAACGTACGGAATTCAACAGTTCCGGTTGTTACGGGAACGTTAAGATTTCGATCTTACCAATCCATCCTGTCCCTGAGATTCAGGATCTGCATGCAGTGCTTCTCGCCGTGATTGGAATAGATCTGCAGCATCCGGTCCATCGTCACAATACCGTTCTCGGGATGATTCGCAGTGCGGCTCCACTCCGCCTCATTCATGGAATCGAGCATCAGCGCCCATCGCTCGTGGAGTCCGCGAAGAAGATGGAGCGCTTCGAGGACGGGAAGTTTGTATTCGGGAGAGGTCGCCCACTTGTCCTGATCGTACGTTTTGATGGTCGGGTGGTCCTCGTTCAGCATCCATTTGAAGCGGAGGAACGCGTTCATGTGGGAATCGCAGAGATGATGCACCACCTGGCGGACGGTCCAGCCCCCGTCGCGGTACGGTGTGTCCAATTGTCCGTCACTCAGTCCTTCAACGGTCGCGTCGAGGATCCCCGGGAGCGATTTGATCTTCTGGATCATCAGCTTACGTTCTTCCATGGTCGGCATAGTTGATTCCTATGATTGTGTCAAAAAATGAAAACCATTCAACAAACTCCAAATATTGTTAGCATTTCGCCACGAAGACACTAAAACACAAAATCCCACAAAGGATAAATAAAAATTAGTGGATAGTATTTTTCTCACAAATTTTGTGTCTTCGTGTTTTATGCCAAAGGCATCCCTTCGGGAGTGGCAGAGAGCAAAATTGTTTTTCAATACACTGAGCCGATACTAAAATATTAAGTGGGGAAAAATAGAGAATCGGAATGAAAGAGTAAAGACGGGGAATGATATTTTTGCGGCACGGTCAGATTCCTCGTCCCGATACTTTTCGATATTACGCAAGGTACCGGGACTCGGAATGACACGCTCACTCAGCTGATCTCCGTGATCCGCGATTACTTCTTCGAGAGATATTTCCAGTTGCGCACTTTCCCTTCGGCGAGCCATTCGACCGTGGTTGCGAGACGCGACTCCCTGGTCTCTTCGGTCTTCGCCTCCATCACCCATTCCACATACTCTTTCTTGTTGGAATAACTGAATCCTTCAAAGACGGCGAACGCTTTTTTGTTCCTCTTCACCGCAGCGAGAAAATGATCGGGAATAAGCAGTTCCTTCTTTTCTTTGGCGGCGGGAGCGCGTTTCACCTTCGTCCCCGTCTCATTCAGCTTCGCCGCTTCTTTGATGTATGCCGTCAGTTTTTTATCGGAGGGGAGATCATCCATGGACGTGATCTTTCCGAGATGACCCATGGAACTCTGCGACTCTGCGTTCTTCCGCAGGGTCTTGTCCTTCATCAGGGAGGCTTTCCAGAATCCGA
The DNA here is from genome assembly GCA_943369855.1 of Chitinophaga pinensis. GTDB lineage: Bacteria > Bacteroidota > Ignavibacteria > UBA10030 > UBA8401 > UBA8401. Next base: position 2,776 of record CALROS020000128.1, read on the forward strand.
CGGTACAGTGCTCCTTGAACGATGCCATACTGCACATCATCTCATCCAAGTAATTGAAATGGGGAAATCCCCACTTGATCGTCTCCTGCACACCGGGACACGCCTGATGGATGACGGCACGGAGATGGTTCAGGATGGGGCGCGCGAACGGCTGTGATGCGGCGATGTATGCGTCGATGCGTTTATCTTTTGTATTCATATGCACGATATGGGTTTCATGGTTCGGGTTTCAGGATTCAATCCACAATAAAAAGGGACGCACCCGAAATTGTGGCTGAACGGTGGCTGTCCGCATTGTCGCCGACATGATACGACATTCCTTTCTTCAGAATGAATGTGCTGCCGTCCTTCAATTCCGTCGTCATTTCCCCTTCAACGCAGAAAATGACATGTCCTTTGTCGCACCAATGGTCCGCCCGGTATCCGGGAGAATACACCACACGGCGGATGCGGATGTCGCCGATGCGAATCACTTTCCACTCGGCGAATCCTGTTTCACCGTTGTGCCGCTCGACGGGAACAGTTTCCCAATCCATCAGCGTGAACGGTATCGCGCTGTCGATGATCATACGCCGAACTGCTGCAGATGATGGTCCAAATGCTTGTAGGTGCTGAGTCCCCATTCCTGCGGAGTGAAGTATCCGAAGAAGGAATGCGGATGGCTCGTACATTTCGCTTCGCCGCCGCGGGAGAATTCCGTGAGCAGATCGATGTACTGCGATCTCTCGTCGTTGAATGTTCGTTCATTGACGACGAGGAAGGTCGGGTGCGTGGGACTGTTCCTGCGGAGCGGTTTCTCACCGAGATAATCCTTTTTAAAGATCGGACCGAGGATGTATCCGATGAACACCCGTTTTGGATTGGAACGGCGGGTGACCACCTTCAGTGTCTCGTTGCAGTGCGCAATCATCTGTGCGACATCCATCTTCCCCCATTTGCGTTGTGTCGCCGGGGTCAATGTATTCACGCGGGTGATCACTTCGGCGAGTACCGCCGGATCATAGATACTTTTCATGAGGCGTTATTCCTTTGATATTAGAATGAAAAATAATTGCTGACGGTGTTCGTGCACTCATTCAAAACTGATATCTTTACAGCCGGGGATCTTCGCGATCCTCTGGATCACTGTCTGTTCGTTCGATTTTTGGCGGATCTTCACAAGGATCTTTACGTTGATCTCGTTCGCTTCGATATTCTTTATGAAGGTAATGGATTTTGAATCAACATTCTCCGCAGCAAGGATATTCCTGATATCGCCGACCACATCACCGCCGTCCGCCGCACGGACCTTGATGGTGCGTGTGGATGTGTGGACCACAACCCGTTTTTCCCATTGGTCCATGATCGTCAGAATGAACAGCAATAGAATAGTGGTGTATCCCGCAGAAAGATAATGCCCGGAGCCAACGCCGAGACCGATGATCGCGACGGTCCACAACGATGTCGCCGTGGTGAGTCCTTTGATGTTCGCACCGTACCGAATGATGGCGCCCGCACCGAGGAAACCGATACCGGAGATCACCTGCGCTGCGAGCCGTGTCGGATCGCCGGTCGCGACGAATTCCTTGAACTGCATGGAGAGCTGAATGGACAGACACATTGCAAGCGTTGAGCCGACGGTGAGGATGGTATGCGTGCGGAGTCCTGCCGGCTGATTGTGCCGTTCCCGTTCCCAGCCGACAAGTGCGCCGAGCACGGCTGAGATGGTCAAACGAATGATGATGTCATATTCTGAAAGCATACAATAGTTTCGCAATCAATTGATGGAAGATCGTGTGATCAGCGCGGAAGTCCGTACGGCTCCGCATCCGACGGATATTCAACGGAGAACTTCAATGCCGTCGAGCGTTTCTCGGCGGACTGCAGCGTGTACTTCATCCGGTAGATGCCGTCGCTGTTCGGCTGAACGGACTTCGGGTCCGGGTCGGTCACCGTGACGGAATATTTTTCGTCCCCGGGAACAGGAACCTGATCGAAGAGGATGATGTCGACCGGATATTTCTTGAAATTCTCCACCGTGTTCACATACTCGAACGAGATCTTGTTCTTGGATGTGAATGTTCCGGTCTGTTCCGTGAAGCGTTTCACCAGTTTCCGTTCAACGCGGATCGCTTCGTCAATGCCGAGATTGATGGAGAATGAATCCTTCGGCATCACGGTCTTCATCGAAACAGAGGCGATGAATGCATTATCCAAAAAGATGCTGGCGCGTCCGGCAAGGAGCGGAAAATCGCGGGCGTTCTTCCCGTTTGCGAGCAGGAATGCGGACTGCATCTGTTTGGGAACGATATGATAGACGAACGCCACGGGATCCTCCTCGATGGAGATACCGACCTTGTGCGGCTGATTGTCGCTCGGGATCGTCTGGGGTGAACGGATGGTGAACGACGACGATGTGATCTGCGATGAGGAGGCCGATTCCTCCGGCTCGACCGATACGACTCCGGGAGACAACATTCGCACAGTATTGGTGGCACTCTTGTTCACTATTGGACGATCCGACATGACCACGACCTCGTTCAATTCCACATTCGCTTCCGTAAGATAGAATGTTTGGAGTGCGCCGGAGGTGGAAGTGATGATCACTCCCGACATCACGACGGTCTGATATCCGATGAATGTTACGCGGACATTATAGGTGCCGGAAGGGATATTATAGATGACATATTCCCCGTTCGAATTCGCCGTCCCGCCCAGGGATGTTCCTTCGATCATCACCGTTGCACCGACGATCGCTTCGCCGGTCTTATTGTCAATGATCTTGCCGGAAAGTGTGTTCCCGTTGGACGTCGGCGTCATGACACTCTTTCGCGGCTGCGGCATACCATTCGCTCGTGCTCCGCGGAAATACGTTCCGGATGAATACCCATGCTCCTGATCGATCGTCCACCGCGACAATTCGGGAACGAACTCGCTCGCAGCGGGACGGGCCGTTGACAGGATCATATTCACATTATCCCACGGCTCACCGGTGGATTGCTGTACGTTCCCTGAATACGTTATCTGGACGGTCTTCTCGCTGGATTGCGCGCGGACCTCATAGGAAGGGGTCCA
>CALROS020000129.1:0-5819 GCA_943369855.1 Chitinophaga pinensis
GGAAATTCCGGTGAACATCTTCGAACTTGGTCTTGTGTATGACGTTACGGTGAACGACCGCGGTCTCGTGGATATCACCATGACGCTTACATCACCCGCATGTCCTGCCGCACAATCGATTCCCGTGGAAGTGAAACAGAAATCCGAGCTCGTGAAAGGAGTGACGGAAGCGAACGTGAATATCGTCTGGGAACCGCGGTGGGATATGAGCATGATGACCGAAGAAGCTCGTCTTACCCTGGGAATGTAAATCTATGGAAACGAACAGAAGAGAATTTCTAAAAACTTCGTCATCATTGCTTGCCGGTACGCTGGCTGCAGCGGTGACGTCATCCGCATTTGACACGAATTCATTCAATCAAACTCAACAAAAGGAGAAACATACCATGGCACACGAACTCGCCCCGTTACCGTATGCGTTCGACGCACTCGAACCGTACATCGATGCAAAGACAATGGAGATCCATCACGGAAAACATCATGCAGCGTATGTGACGAATCTGAATAACGCTCTGAAGGAGTATGCCGATCTGCAGTCCAAATCCGCGATCGAACTGATCTCGAATCTGAATGCCGTTCCCGAAGCGATCCGCGGTGCGGTCCGTAACAATGCCGGCGGCCATGTGAATCACACGATGTTCTGGCAGCAGCTGAAGAAGGATGTCGCATTCCCGGCATCGAGTGCATTCGGGACAGCATTGACCTCGACGTTCGGAACCCTTGATGCATTCAAGGAACAGTTCAACAAAGCAGGACTCACACGCTTCGGTTCCGGCTGGGCTTGGCTCATCGTTGACGGCGGAAAGCTCGTCATCACCTCCACACCGAATCAGGACAGTCCGATCATGGACGGCAAGAAGCCGATCCTTGGAGTGGATGTGTGGGAACATGCATACTATCTGAAATATCAGAACCGCCGTGCGGATTATCTCGGCGCTATCTGGAGCGTCATCAATTGGGATGATGTTGCAGCACGGTTCGATCAGGCTTCCAAATAACCAATCATCCGCCGTCCGAAGGAATTCCTTCGGACGGCTTTTTTATTCTATGTCCTTTCCCGAAGATCCATCAGAAATACTTCCGCTCTTTCCGCTGAACGTTGTGCTGTTCCCTCAATCGCAGCTGCATCTGCATATCTTTGAGGAACGGTACCGCACGCTCATCAGCGAATGCATCACCTACGATTCCGTATTCGGCATCAATCTCATCCATGAACAGGATGTGCGGACGATCGGCTGCACCGCAATCGTGAAAGAGGTGGTGAAACGGTATGATGACGGGAAGATGGACATTATTGTAGAAGGACGGCGCCGCTATACGCTCCATAATTTCGTTGAAGCACCGCATCCGTATTTCTCCGGAAGGATCTCCTGGCTGGATGATGTTGCCGAAGAGGTCGATGATGCGTTACGCAAACACGCGGTGCAGCTCCATAATCAATTCGTGAAAGTGGTCTTCACCGGTATCGTTCAACTCGTCGATCCGTTTGATGTACGGAAGTCCCGTTCGTTCCATCTCGTACAGAAATCCGGAATGGAACTGCTGCAGCGTCAGGTGTTCCTGGCGATGAATTCGGAGAACAACCGTCTTCGTTTTCTTGTACAGCATCTCGAGAGCGTACTTCCGCTGCTCCAGTCGAAACGGTCGGTGGAGGAGATGGCGAAGAACGACGGTTACGTGCAAGAGTGAACCTGTCGAAATCATCGCATTTTCGCAGAAAAATGTTGCTTTCAATTTTCCACTTCGTTAAGTTAGTAACGCAATGGAGGAGATATTGACCGAGGTCAAGAAGATACCATCGCTGCTGAAGTTCGAGATCGAGGAACTTCCCATAGAGATTGAACATCATTATTGGAACTTTTGCGTGAATTGCGGGACGCAGATGGACAGCCGCAAGTGCAAACTGTTCTGTCCGAAATGCGGATTCTATCATAACTGCAGTGAACCATAATCAAATACTAAAGGAGTCGTTGTGAACAAAAAAGGACTACGTGCCACGAAGAAGCACCGCAAGAAACGCGCAAAGATGAAAGCAAAAGCAAAGGCACTGCGCGCGAACAAAAAAGCGCAATAAGCCCGAGAACGTGAACCCGCACATGCTGCGGGTTTTTTTTTGTGTATCAGAAGAACATTCTCGCAAAGTCGCCAAGACGCCAAGACATTAGGGACTTACTTAGACAATTGTTTTGCGTCTTAGCGTCTTTGCGAGAGACCAATACGATTTTATTATTTAACACGGCAGGATTCCTTTGCATCTGCATCAAGGTTTCTATATTTTCACATAATGAGCAGTGCGGAAATGACATCAGCGGTCCATAAATTGCAGTGTGTTATCGGAAAACGGAAGTTCGACTTTTCCTCGCGGACCTTCATTATGGGAATCCTGAATGTCACTCCCGATTCGTTCTCGGACGGCGGAAAGTTCACATCAGTAGATTCCGCGGTGAAATATGCCCTGACAATGATCGAAGATGGAGCCGATATCATCGATATCGGCGGGGAATCGACCCGTCCTAAAGGGGTCTATGGTGAGACACATTCAGTCTCTCTGGACGAGGAATTGAAAAGGGTCATTCCCGTCATCGAAAAGCTTGCGTCGCTGACCGATACTCCGATCTCCATCGACACAACGAAGTCCGCGGTTGCGGAGGCAGCGCTGAGTGCCGGTGCAGGAATGGTGAACGACATCAGCGGATTGAAATTCGATCCGCTGATCGCAGAAGTTACCGCCAGGCATGATGCTGCTCTTACTGTGATGCATATCCAGGGAACACCCGAAACGATGCAGGTGAATCCGTTCTATTCGGACGTTGTTGCCGAAGTAAAAGAAGAATTGGAACGATCCGTATCCGCAGCACGGTCAGCCGGCGTTTCAACGGTCATCATCGATCCCGGCATCGGATTCGGAAAGAATCTTGAACATAATCTGAAGCTCCTGAAGCATTTGAAAGAATTCGAAACACTCGGACTTCCGATCCTGATCGGAACATCACGCAAAGGATTCATGGGGACCATCCTGAATGCTCCGGTCGATCAACGGCTGGAGGGAACAGCAGCAAGCGTCGCCGTCTCCATCATGAACGGAGCGAATATCGTGCGTGTCCACGACGTGAAAGCAATGAAACAGGTCGCACTCGTTACGGATGCGGTCATGAAGAGCAGATAAATGGAATTATTTCATCTCGGATTCTTATCGGTCACCATCGTGGATATCGTTGATATCCTGCTGGTCGCGTTCATTTTCTATGAACTCTACCGCGGTATGCGGGGGACGATCGCCGCGCAGATCCTCGTCGGCATGATCATCATCGGCATCCTTTCGCTGGCTGCGCAGATGCTGGACATGAAAGCGACAGGATGGATTCTGCGGACACTGGCGGACATCTGGGTGATCGCATTCATCATCATCTTTCAGCCTGAGATCCGCCGAATGCTTTCCACCATCGCACGCAACCGGCTCGTCCGTATCTTTCTGCGTCTGAATGTCACCGAATCCATCGAAGAGATCTCCGCCACCGCGCTCGAACTCTCCAAGAAGAAACAGGGAGCGCTCATTATCATCGCACGCGGGACGGGAATGAAATCATTCACCGAAACAGGCGTTACACTCGGGGCGCAGGTCAGCCGTGCGTTGCTGCTTTCCATCTTCAATCCGCGTTCACCGCTGCATGACGGTGCGGTGATCGTCAATGACCGTATCGTTGAAGCAGCCCGGTGCACGCTGCCGCTGTCGCAGACGAACCGTATCGGCGACCTTTCATTGGGAACACGTCATCGTGCGGGACTCGGCATAACCGAACAGAGTGATGCGGTCGCACTGATCGTCTCCGAAGAGACGGGAGCGATCTCCATCGCCGACAACGGCGAGCTCTTCTATAAGATATCGGTGAAGGATCTGAGAAGGGAACTTCGAGAGAGACTTGTCCTCTCCGTTCAGCGTACGGTGCAGAACGTGAAGGAGGCAATTCGTCCGCAATAATGAATACCGCCGTACTGATCCCCGCATATAATGCCGCACAGTCGCTTTCAGAAGTTTTGAATCGGACCGTACAATTCATACCGATTAGTTCTATGATAGTGATCGACGATGGTTCCATCGATTCGACGAAGAGCATCGCAGAGAAGAACGGTGCGGTTATCCTTTCTCATGGAAAGAATCGGGGAAAAGGAGCGGCGCTCCGGACAGGATTCGATCATGTGCTGAAGAATGGATTCGATACCGTGATCACGATGGACTCCGATCTTCAGCATCAGCCGGAGGATATTCCGCGGTTCATAGCGCATCACGAAGTGACCGGATGCGATGTGATCATCGGAAGCAGACTCCACAATTCGAAAGGGATGCCGTTCCATCGGTTCCTTTCCAATACTATCACCACAGGATTGGTGAAAGCACGGACCGGTGCGGAGATCACGGACAGTCAGTCCGGTTTTCGTCTGATTCACCGCCGCGTATTGGAACAGGTGCAGCTGACATCGGCGGGATTCGAAGCGGAGACGGAGTTCCTCATAAAAGCGGCGGCACGGAAATTCTCATTCGGTTCCATTCCGATCGATACGATCTATGCCGGTGAAAAAAGCAGCATGACACATTTTACAACAACGGTCAATTTTATTACAGTGTTATTGAGACAATATTGATATGGGAAGATTTGATACAGAACGAAAAGAATTGATCGAGGTACTTCGCGGAAAAGGGATCACCGACGAGACAGTGCTGAACGCAATGTCCAGAGTGGAACGCCATCTGTTCGTCGATCCGATGTACATCAATAAAGCGTATGATGATAACGCTCTGCCGATCGGCAGTCAGCAGACGATCTCACAGCCGTATACCGTTGCATTCATGACGCAGTCACTCAAATTGACGAAGGATATGAAAGTGCTGGAGATCGGGACCGGTTCCGGATATCAGGCCGCCGTGCTTGCGATGATCGGCTGCAGGGTCTTCACGATAGAACGGCACATCAGTCTTCTGAACAATGCGCGGAGGATCCTCGAAGGATTGAATCTCCGTATCGTCGCCAAAGGCGGGGACGGGACGATCGGCTGGAGTGAACATGCTCCGTACGATGCCATTATTGTTACCGCAGGAGCACCGAATGTACCCGATTCACTGGTGAATCAACTGAAAGAGGGAGGACGTCTCGCCATTCCTGTAGGCGGACGTGAAGCGCAGCAGCTGGTGGTCGGGACCAAGATCAACGGAATACTGGAAAAACAGATCGTGGAAGGATTCAAGTTCGTTCCGCTGATCGGAAAGAACGGATGGAATTAATGCGAGCGATGTTCCGTTTCGGCGGATTTTTACTGTTTGCCGCAGCACAGTTGCTCACTGCTCAAAAGGCGGATGTGCGCGGCGTTGTTGCAGACAGTGCAACGGGCGAGAAGATCCCGTATGCGACCATCACCGTCATCGGAACAACGCGCGGTGCTGTAACGAACAATAACGGGTTCTATCTCATTGCAAATCTTCCCCACGGTACCTATCAGGTCATTGCAACTTCGCTCGGTTACGAAGCATCGGCACGGAATATCACCGTCCGCGGTAAGGAACCGATGACGCTCAATTTCAATCTGGTCTCACGTCCGGTGGAGGTGAACGAGGTCGTGGTGACGGGAGGAAGAAAGCGGGAATTGGAAGAGATCAGCACGAGCGTGCATGTGCTTGATCAGCGCGAACTGCAGAAGGTCCCCGTCGCTGCGCAGGGTGACCTGTTCCGTTCTATCCAGATCATCCCCGGCATCGTTTCATCGGCGGATGTCAGTTCGAAATTCTTCGTCCGCGGCGGCGCCGGGGACCAGAATCTGATCTACTT
>CALROS020000130.1:0-5796 GCA_943369855.1 Chitinophaga pinensis
AAGCTCTTCAAGGATCTCGATCGCCGTCAACGGTTCGTTGATCCCGTTATATTCAAGTGCCAATGCATATCTCGAGAAAAGGTCTTTCGGATCGCCTGCAATGATCTCTTTCAGTTTTGATATTCGCTGTTCGCTTGCCATGATTCACACCTATACTTTTGTTAAGAGTGATGTATTCGGTACACCGGCTCTATAATAGCCGTGTCCTGAAACCATTCGCTGTGCATCACTGCACAACGTCACTGGTCCTCACTGATGTTTCGAATAACGGGAATGATGACCGACCGAGTAGTGATCCGTCACGCATTGTCGTTGGTCAGTGATAAATTTAAGTGAATGAATATAATTAAGTTTTTCTGAGGAAGCCACAGGAAGAATCACAAAATATCGATGTTCTTATCGGTATTTCATGATGGATGGCAGCCTTCGTTCATTTACGGAAGGATACAGCGGTAAATTACGAATTGTGTGAGGATGATACACGAAGAACCGGAGATCACGGCATCGACGAATGGTTCATTCACTTCGGCCCCGATCAATGAACTTCGTCTGATCGAAAAAGATGGATTTGAATCCAACGGAACGATCCTGATACAGTCCGGTGCAGTAATGATCAAAGAGCGGTTGCCGAAGGCTATACTTGTTGGTTCGACGCCTGGTCCCAATTCTCTTACAGTAAGCACATTGCCGAAAATATCATAGATAACGATCCTGTTTTTATCAAGGACAAACACGTTCTCATCCGGACTGATCACGATGTCTTTCGGTTCAGCCAATGCATGGACAGAACCGTTGAATGTTCCAAGATCGCGGACGAATTGTCCCCGGGAATTGAAAACCGCTACACGCTTCTGGTCCTGTTCAAGAATGAAAATATCGCCTTGAGCAGTTACGGCAGAAGCGATCGGTTGGAACCTGCCTGCTCGTTTGTCGATATTCTCTTCACTGTAGGTTTGAACGACATTCATATGTTTGTCGAATCGCAGTACCCTTCGGTTATTGTGGTCCACAACGAATAGATCTAGGAGGAATGAACTGCAAATATCGGTAGGCAGATCGAATGCATCACCGGAGAGTCCCTTCCCGCCGACAGTGGAGACTACTTCGTTCCGGGGGGATATTGTCAGTATGCTGTTTATCCCTTGATCGACCACAGCGATGTTTCCGTCAGCCAGCATAACGGCACTGACTGCTTTAGCGAATAACGCTGCGGATGATTCGACCGTCACGGTAATGACGGAATCAGACTGAAACAGAAAAAACAGTACAAATGCGATGATCATAGCATAATATACAAAAAAACGGTAGAACTGTCCTTTTAAAAACAAAAGCCCCCGATCACTCGGGGGCTTTTGCTGATCATGAAGAGAATTCTCTTCCGTTATTCACGGAGAGGATTACTTCATCAACATCATTTTCTTTACCTGTTCGAACGAACCAGCCTGCATTTGGTAGAAGTAGATACCGCTTGCAACTGTTTTGCCCGAGAAGTCCTTACCATTCCATGTTGCGCGGTGTGCACCGGCTTCATGCATGTCGTTCACGATCGTTGCAACTTTCTGACCGAGAATGTTGAAGATGCTGATAGCAACATTGCTGCGGACCGGAACGTTGTATTCGATCACGGTTGACGGGTTGAAGGGGTTCGGATAGTTCTGACCAAGTGTGAATGCACCCGGAACTGCTTCGCCGACCGGTTTCACGCTTGTAACGCTTGCAAAGAAGGAGTTTGCCAAGCCGCCTGTCGCACCTTTAACATCGGCGATCCATGCATACTTCTTATCGTTTGCCGGTGTCAAAGCCGTATCGCTGCGGAACTCCAATGCACCCGCATCGAATGCAACGAACATGGTATTGAATGTCGATCCAAGGTTCTTCACACCAAGAACGTTCGTTCCTGCACCGTCTTTGAACAGCGCTTTACCTGCAGCCGGTGTCATTCCATCGGGATATGCAGAGAATGTCAATTCAAATGTCGGGAAGTGCCACAGAGTCGTGGAGCTGTCCGTGTTGTATTTGATCAGGAAGTTAGTAACAGTGTCAGCCTGCGGAACAAGTTTGAACGGACGTGTGGTCGGAGCAAGGTCCTGCGGTCCAAGTTTGGAGAGACCGAGGTAATCATTTTCGAATGTTCCTGCTGCGAACGATGTATCGGCGCAATCTGCCTGAATGTAGCAGCCGTAATCCTGGCTGGACATGAACAGATTTTTCTTTGCACCGGCTGTACCTGTTTTGATCCAAGCCTGAACAGCGGGATACACGTTACGTGCCGGGAACGAACCGTCGATCACTTCAACATTGTTATACAAAGCCAGAAGATCAGCAAGTTCGCCTACGCCGTCGGACGGACCTGACCAGCGGTCATACAATGCACTTGTGTTATTATAGATGTAGTTTGCACCGGTGTTACCGATAGCATACTGAGCATTGTTATAGATCAACAAGCGGGCCTGTGTCTTTTTGAAGATCTTATAGGTGAATGTGGAGGTCTTTGTGCGGTTGCTCTTAACGTCTGTAGCAACGATATACCAGTACACTGTATCACCAATTGCTGCAGCAGGTGCGTTTGCGGAATAGACTGCTCCGGCTGCGGTCATTGCGGTGCTGTCATAAGAGGCAAGTGCACCTTTTTTCGTGAATAAGTATGCGCTGGCAACTCCGGCAGCTCCTCCGCCTGGGTTGTCATCAGTGATAGTTGCAGAGATAGCACGTGCTGCCGTTTTCAATGTTGTGCTGTACACATTGGTAACAACTTTCGGTGCGCGGTCACCCGTGTATTCGATCACAACATACATTCCCCATTCGTATTCGATACGCATCCACCAGCCGCCGTCACCGGCAGCCAAGCGCTGGACTTCGTAGAATTTGAATGAGTGGTACGGACCTGCTGCAGGTGCGGATGAAAGAACGTTCATACCGGTATCGGAAGCACCGGCAAAGTCCGATACTTTCGTATCGTTATGCAGTGTGAAACCGAACGGCTGGAACTGAGCAACCTTCAATGAATCGCCCCAATCTTCCATTTTCAATCCCTGCCAGATGCCGGGAACCATTGTTACCTGCTGGCCGCCGGGCAACCAAGCTGATTCTGTTCCGAGAGGATCGATACCGTATTTTACTGTATCAGCTGCGGCACCGGTCTTATAGAACCACTGGTCTCCTGTAGCAGGTTTATACGGGGTCTTCAATCCGTCACCGTCTGTAGGATCACTATAACGGCCCATAGCTTTTGTTAATGAAAGATTCTGAACTGCGGGATTAACTAACCAAGCGCGTACGGTTGCCTTATGAAGGTTTCCAACTGTGGTATAGTTTCTCCACCAGAATTCTTTCACAACGCCGGCTGCGGCAGGAATGAAATACTGCAGAGCAACGTCCTGGTGACTGAACGTAAAGTTCGTTGTCAGTGTAGCATCGGTTGTGAAATATTTCAATGTATCGATCAAACCCGCAGCATTGCTCGGGGATGACGGGACTGCTTTTGCTGCTTCAAGACGGTTAATCACGTCCTGAACGCGATCCCCTTTTTTCAACGGTGTTGCTTCTTGCTTCCCGTCCTGACCGATGTGCAGCAGCACACGGTCCTGTGCGAACGCGGAAAGCGAAAAGAGCACCAAGAGAGATAGTGTAAAAATCTTTTTCACCATACGGTTACTCCTGTATATGTTTATAGATGTGTGGATTGTGATGCTTCATTGATATTTAAGGTATTTCGCTGAAAAATGCAATGAAAATCTCTTAGAACCCTAATTTCACGGAGAATACATGGCTCGCATCGAAGTACTGAACATCGCGATATGCATAATCGAATGTGAAATCAAGTCCCTCAAAGTTCTGATTGATTCCGGCGCCGAATGTTGCACCGTAGATATAGGAATCCTTCACTGTTTCCTGCGACAGATTGTATCCGCCGCGGATGAAGAAGGTATTGTCCCACACAAATTCCGCACCGACTTTGTATTCATCGTCGGACAGATTCTGATTCTGGAATAATGATGCTAGATTCAACTGACTCTGTTCGCTGACCTTCACTTTATAGGCGAATCCTAATTCGATCACGGAAGGAAGTTCGGATTTTGATGCCGTCAGCGAATAGTACGAACTCGGACGAAGTACATCATCGACCTGTCCTCTGCGGACGAGGCCAGGACCGCCGTACTGCATTTGAGGACCGACATTCTTGATAGCGATACCAAGATCAAGTCCGCCCACGTTGGCAAAATTCCGGTATTGAACACCGAAATCAAACCCGATGCCGCTGGCACTTGCTCTGTCGATCTGCTCGGAGATCAAATTCACCGAAAGACCGATCGAAATACGGTCCGTCATTGCGTTGGCATAGGTCACACCGATCGTCGTGAACTGAGGATTGAACATCTCACCGGTACCGTCCGGATTGGTCTCCGTGGTGATCGGAATTGATCCGATCGACAGCGATTTGATGGTCAAAGCGAGAGAACCGAAGCTTGAAAAATTACTGCTGACACCGATATAATCCACACCGATGTCGGCAATATAATTCATATGCGAGAAGATCGCTTCGCTTTGTTTCTTACCCCAGGCAACGCCTGCGGGATTATAGGTAACGGCTTCAATGCCGAATGAACTTGCCACTGTCGATCCGCCCATGGCAAGATCCCTGCCTCCGACGGGAATCAGCAGCATTGGAGCTGCTGCTGTTCCGACCTTATCTCCTCTGCCGGCTTGGCCGGTCTCTGCTGCGATCAGCAGCAGGACCATCATCACCAGCGAGAATTTTTTAAGAGTATTAATCATTGTACTCTCCTTCGAATTTAATGTAATGTTCTTCATAATGATCTCGCTGTGAATTAATAGTTATCTAAGAATTGCTGTTCCATAATGATCGCAGATTTCAGGATCTTGACTCCTAAAGTCCCCATATCGATATGGATCAGATAAATTCCGCTCGCAACCGGCAATCCTTTGTGATTCGTAAGGTCCCAATTGAAGAATTGTTCAGGACTGTCCTTTGTGAGTGTGGTAACAAGACTTCCAGCAAGATTGAAGATACGGATCGTCGCTTGTTTCGGTAAATGATTGATCGTAACGAACCGTGTTTCACGGCGAAGTTCAGATGTGTTCACGCCGTAATACGGGTTCGGGAAGACGTTGATCTTGGATACTTCACCTTTCGCCGCAGTAAGATCATTGACCTTAATGGCGTTCAATGTGAAGCGACGTACGTCTCCCGGTTTGATCGACTTGAACATCGTCAAATTGATCTTTGTGCCAACGACGGGTGGAACACCATCAGCCTTCACATTCACAAATGAGATGTTCTTTAAAACGTGATTCCCGCCGTTAATGAGTTTACCTTTTGTTCCTACTGTGGTCGGAGGAACTCTGCGGCCTTGTGCATTGGTGATCAATGTTGATTCATACCGAAGATCTGTGTTGGAAGCATCTTTCGGTCCGCACACACCCACGATAAGATCAAAGAGCGGTTTCCCTGATGCGGAAAGACCGTTCAATGCATCGATATCCCATGTCGTATCGGTTGAAGAATTCAAGATCACCGGCCATAACCGGGTCGTATCATCCTGGAAGACACCGAACGGAACCGAAATGAATTTCGCCTGTCCGGGAGTCGGAATGATAACACCGCGAGGTACGGTGATAGCATAGTTCGAATCACCGGGCATGAACCGGATATCGAATTTCGCTTCCGATGATTGCGTTCCGGATAATCCTGAGAGAGGACCAACGATACTGTATGTCCCTTCCGGATTCGTGACATTGACGACCGGTCCTTTGGTCGGAGCAGTCTGTTCCATT
>CALROS020000131.1:0-5769 GCA_943369855.1 Chitinophaga pinensis
CCTACACATACCGGACGGGAATGGAAGAGCGCGGACAATTCTACGATCAGCGCGCAACCACGCAGAGTATCGGACTCTTCTTCGATTTTTAGGATCGAATGTCTCCGCAACTCTTGAGTTATTGTCATTCTGAGTCCCGAAGGGACGAAGAATCTGAAGATAAAAGGACTTGAATAAATCACATGATCACCATCCGCACAGCAACTCGCAGCGACGCACCCGTCATCGTACACTATAACGCCGCTATGGCGCTGGAGACGGAACATCTTCATCTGGATATGGAGCGTTTATTGAATGGCGTGAACGGATTATTCGATGACGCGTCCCGCGGATTCTATCTGGTGGCGGAACATGAAGGAACGGTCATCGGACAATTGATGATCACCTACGAGTGGAGTGACTGGAGGAACGGCGTGTTCTGGTGGATACAGAGCGTGTTCGTGAAAGAGGAATTCCGTGCGCAGAAAGTATTCCGCTCACTGTATGACCGCATTGTCTCGATGGCGAATGAACAGGGAAACGTCTGCGGCATCCGCCTGTATGTCGAAAAGGATAATACGCGGGCACATGCCGTCTACGAAAAACTCGGAATGAGTGTAACACAGTACGATCTGCTGGAAACGGATTTTATTCTGAAGAGATAGTTGTGAGGATTCTTAAATTGTGACTTCTTTGTATTTTCGCGAAAGTAATTTTTGGTAACCACCCTTTGTAAAAGAAAAATGCTTTAGAATCTCAGCCACGAAGACACTAAGGCACAAATTTATAAAAAAAATGCAACCCACAAATATTTCGTTGATTCTTTGTGGGATTTTGTGTCTTCGTGCCTTTGTGGCGAATTACTACTTTTTCTGACTCCAACAGTTGTCGTTTAAACATACTTCTTTATCAATTCTGCGATTCCAGCAGGTCCTTTGCGGAAGTAACCGCCTCATGCGTTCCGCTCAATGCCAGCACATCATTCTCCTGCAGAGGTTCACTTGCACCGGGAAAGATCACTCCTTCTTTTTCTCTGATCACCGCCAGCACCGTCGCGCCGGTCAGTCCGCGCAGATTCAATGAAGCCAGTGTCTTTCCGATCACATAACAGCCGGGGGTGAGCGTGACCGCAACAAGGTCTCCGAGTCCCGGCAGCAGATGATGCACTTCCTGCAGCCGCGCATTTCCTTCATCTGCTTCAAGGTCGCTTTCTCGCGAGGGAAATTTCAGCGCCGCAACGACCACTTCCGCTCCGGCACGGACGTGACCGTGCAGATCCGCGGCGCTCTTCCAGAACACTACAGCCAAAGCTGCCAGCATTATCACAAGAATGTACGCCGAAGAAAGCCCGGGCAGGAACGGCTGCGTCAACGCAAGCAGCGGGAGCCCGACCATCAGCACGCTGATCAGCTGCAGCGTCACCACGAACATTCTCCGCGGTGCCGCGACAAAATCAACGCTCTTTTCCTTGATACCCGGAAGAGCCATCTGTGCGAAGAAGACGCCGAGTTTTTCTCCGAGCCGGACGATCCCCAGGCCGAACGGGGTCGCCGTTACCACCGCAAGAATAAATATCGCCGCACGGATCAACTGATCGGACACGCCGGAGAACTGACGGATGTATCCGGTAAGCGGGTCCATCCCGAGGGATGTGCCGATGATGATCGCGGCAAGAAACGCGGCATCGAGCAGCATACGGCGGATAAGGTGACGGACCGGACCGACGGTCTTACGTTGTTCCGATCGTGTGCGCATCTCTTCGATCCAGCTTCCATACAATGCGCCGAATGTCTGCAGCGGCTTCGGAAGTTTCCGGTCGATGAAGTTCACCATCGGTCCCGACGCGCGGATGAGCATCGGCGTTGTCAGCGTTGTTATTGCCGAGACCGCCACGGCGATCGGATACAGGAACGATCCCGTCGCATTCAACGATAATCCGAGTCCCGCAATGATGAACGAGAACTCCCCGATCTGCGTCATGCTCATCCCCACCTGAACCGATGTGCGCATACTGTTCCCTGTGAGGAATGAACCTGCCGAGACGCCGAAGAATTTTCCGAGAATGACGATACTTGTCAGGATAAGAATGGCAGGAAGATACTGCAGCACGATCACCGGATCGATCATCATGCCCACAGAGACGAAGAAGATCGCCGCGAACATATCGCGGACCGGTTCCACCAGATGTTCCACTTCCTTCTCCTCGCCCGATTCCGCAATGAGCGAACCGGCAAGGAACGCACCGAGCGCGACGGAATATCCGAACTCTTTGGCGATGAGCGATACGGCAAAACAGAATCCGATCGATGCGACAAGGGTTGTCTCCTTTCGGTCGATCTTCCGGATGGCCTGCATCATGCGAGGCACAAAAAGCATTCCGATGCCGATGAGTCCGGCAAGAAACAGCACGAGTTTCCCGATCGTCATTACGAGCGGACCGGCGGAGAGTCCGCTGCCCGATGCTATGCCGGTGAAGAGCGCCATGAAGATGATGCCGATCAGATCCTCCACGATCAGAATTCCGACAACGATCTGACGGATCTTCCCTGTTACTTTTTGTTCGTCGAATACTTTCGCAATAATGGTCGTGCTCGAAATAGCGATGATGGCGCCGGCGAAGATGCTTTCGAGCGTTGTCCAGCCGAACAATCGTCCCGCCATGAACCCGAGCCAGAGCATCACGCTCGTTTCGAGCACCGCGATAATGGCGGAGGTGGAGCCGACGCGGACCAGTTTCTTCAGACTGAATTCGAGTCCCAGCGAGAACATCAGCAAAATCACACCGAGTTCGGAGAGCGTCGTGATGATGTTGGGATCCGCCACGAGCGGTATCGGCACATGCGGACCGACGATGAGTCCGGCGAAGATATAGCCGATCACCACCGGCTGGCGCAGCCGCTGGAACAGAACGGTCGTCACCGCGGCAACGCAGAGGACGATCGTGATGGCATAGAGGAATTGGTGGATATCGTGCATAATATCGGGATTTTTACCGCAAAGACGCTAAGGCACAAAGAAAGATCGAGAAGTTGATACGCTTACGTCTTCGCAAGAGGGAATTCAGCTATTTCAATCTACAAAATTCAGAGCATTATGCAATGTTATCGGCATTTTCGGGGTAAAACCGCAGGAGTAGGATGGGGCTTTATATCGTGAAGGTATGCCGTGTAAAGATTGTTCTTTTGTCTTATGTGGGGAGAATATGCAGGAGAAATTTAAAAATTATCCCGCATATTCTTTGTGGTATGTTTTTCCAATTAACTCATCCGTGAAAATCCGATTTTTCCGTGTTATCCGTGTTCTATTTCTACCAAATATATGTCCCGACTGATCCCGCCTGAAGGAGCGTCGTGAATTCCTTCGAGCCATCCTTCACTTTGAACACCTGTGTTACTGTTCCTGCATTCAGCACGATCATCACCTTCTTCCCGTCCTCACGGCTGAAGGCAACATTCGTCAATGAGCCGGGCGTGGTGGATTCAATGCGGACCGAACCGGGGCGGACGAACTTCGCGGAGTGCGCAAGAATATAATATGCGGGATTCCGTGTCACCGCATCTCCGCTGAGCGTGAGCGCACCGAGACATTCCGTGCACCCTCCCGGCGTGTGTGGATTCTGATTCGGATCGGAAGCGAGATTCCATTCGATCACATTCCTGCACCAGTTGCGTGTGCCGCCGATGATGAGTGTGCCCACGTGAAATTTCAGATCGTCGGGAAAATTCCCGGGAGCGCCGATCCATTGTTCGGTGAAGTAGAGATTCTTATCAGGATGTGCGTTGTGCACATCTGAGAGCGAGTTGATGCTTCCACCGTACAGATGGAACGCGGAGCCGTCCACGAATTTGCGCGCGGCGGTGTCGTTCAGGATCGTGATCGGATAATCGGTCCTGTCCGCATTGTGGTCATACAGGATGATCTTCGTGTCGATGCTGTTCGCTGCGAACTGCGGACCGAGATAGTTCTTAATGAACAGTCCCTGTTCGGCCGCCTGCATCACCATACTGGGATTGTTACCGCCGTAGAGCGGTTCGTTCTGCACCGTTATTGCGTCGATGCGGATCCCCTCGGCCTTCATCTGCTGGATGTATTTCACAAAATATTTTGCGTATGCCGCATAGTACTGCGGCTTCAGACTGCCGCCGACGGAATTCCCGTTCGTCTTCATCCACAGCGGTGCGGACCATGGAGAGCCGAGGATCTTGATGTCGGGATTGACCGCAAGAATTTCTTTCAGAACCGGAATGAGATGCGTCCGGTCGGGATTGAGCGTGAAATTCGCCAGCGCCGTATCGGTCTGTCCGGCGGCGAGATCGTCATACGAGAACACATGGTCGTCCAGGTCCGAAGCACCGATACTGATGCGAAGATAACTGATGCCGATGCTGTTCGCGTCCGTTGCGAATAATTCCTTTAACAACGCGGTGCGGGCCGTGGTACTCATCTGATGGATGAGCATCGCGCTTCCGCCAGTGAGTGCGGCGCCGAATCCGTCCACAGACTGGAAAGTCTTTGCGCTGTTCACCTCGATCACGGAAACGGAACCGGTGGTCGAGATCGGCTGCGCGGTGGATTGTTTCTGGAATTTTGCGGACTGGTCCGCATTGGAAAGCCAGAATTCGTAGGAGGTCTGGTTCGCAGCCGCCGGAGCGATCGCGGGTTCTGAATCGCAGGCAATGAATGAGGTAATGAGAAGCAGAACAAACGGCATGTGATTCATTGTAATGATGATTAATCGTTGATCAATTCTTGTTCGGAGGATATTTCTTCCACAATATATCCACAATCGGCAAGAACATCTATAAAAGAATTGCCCGTTGAGGATGGGGCAGTCTTCTTTATAATTGAATATGTATTTTTCCGGATGGCAGACGATGAAAGAATATTCTTCCGCAGAAACCTTCCGCACATTCAGCCGAAGGATTCCGTTTTCTTTATCACGTTTCGGTTGTTCGGTTCGCTTCCGGCAAGCGTCCTTACTGCGTTGAAGGAAGAATATGAATCTGAGATACAGTCATTAAAAGAAGAATCGCAATCACACCAAGAACAATTCGATCGTGCCATGCTGCACCGGCGGTATTTTGAACGGTTCGATGAATTTCTGGAGAAATATTCGGAGGGGCCGAAGGATCTCTTGAATGATGATGTGGCACAGATCGTAGCTGATTCAATTCTGTTTTGGAATAATAAGCGTTATACCCTTGTCGGTTATTGCATTATGCCGAACCATGTTCATTTGGTGATCGATATCGGAGGATATACTAGTGAAGTGTATAAGAACAAAACGTCATACCCTCTTTCGCGGATCATGGAAACATTGAAAGGATACACCTCAAAAGCTGTTAATAGGATCTTATTGAGGACGGGTCATTTCTGGCAAAAGGAAAGTTACGATCATGTTGTCCGGGATGGGAATGAATTGAACAGGATCATTCTGTATGTGTTGAATAATCCCGTTAAAGCAGGATTGGTACAAACTCCCGAAGAATGGAAATGGACATACATCAATGATAAATATTTTATATTGTAGGCACATTTCTGTAGGACACCCTGCCAGGGTGTCCTATGATTCAAACTCATATTGATACTTTCGTTTATTGTCGAAAAAATATTTTTACCGGACACCCCGGCGGGGTGTCCTACATTGTGTATGAAAAAATACATCGCGCATATCGATCTGGACTGCTTCTTCGTCTCCGTGGAACGGATCAAGGACCCGTCCCTCATCGGAAAACCGGTCGCCGTCGGCGGCACCGGCAGACGCGGTGTCATCTCCTCGGCATCGTACGA
>CALROS020000132.1:0-5724 GCA_943369855.1 Chitinophaga pinensis
AATCATATTCCGCCTTCCAGCCCCACTCTTTCTGCGCGAGCGTATTATCCACATCCGCCGGCCAGCTGTCCACGATCTTCTGCCGGAGCGAATCGGGTTTGAAATTCACCTGCGCATTCGGGAACGCCTTCTTGATCACATCGTAGAAATCCTTCGCCGAGACCGAGAATGCGCCGATATTATAGACGACCTGCGTCAGATTCTTTGCGGGAGTCGCCTCAAGCTGCAGCAGCGCGTTGATGGCATCGGGCATCACCATGAACGGAAGCGTGGCGCTTTCGGGGACGAAGCAGTCGTATACTTTTCCTTGTGCAGCATAGTGCATCATCTCGGGACCATAATCGCTCGTCCCGCCGGTCGGCAGCGTGATCGCACTGATGAGTCCGGGAAAACGGATGCCGCGGAAATCGACATGCGCCGTGGTCGGCTGCGGATCGATCTGACGGTAATACCAGTTATAGTAGCGTCCAAGATCTTCACAATACTTTTTATTGATGCCGTACATCGTCCGTGCATCGAGCCATTCACTCTCCTTCACTTTTCCTGCCTTCATCTTCGTCGGCACGTCCGGGAGTCCGTACGCCGCGATGGAACTCGGGAAGAGGAACTTCACATTCTCTCCCGTCGCACGCGCCTGACGCGCCGCAAGTTCGAGAAGTCCGAGCGTTCCGTCGACATTCACTCTGTGGCCGAGCACCGGTTCGCGTTCGGCTTTCGTGGAAAGGATCGCGGCAAGATGATAGATGGTGCCGAAATCATAGAACGCCGCGAGACGGTCGATCAGGGATGAATCCATGATATCGCCGACGATCACTTCGTGGCATTTTTCCTGCAGGGTCTTGCTGAGCGGATGGACATCGATCGCAACGATGCGGATGTCGGGATTCTTTTCCGTGAGACGTGCAACAAGACCGTGACCGATCTCGCCGTTCGCTCCCGTGATGAGGACTGCTTTGGTGGACATACTGTTCCTTTCACAATGTTCAAATTATTATGTGAAATATAAGGAATAATTAGCGAGGGACGGAAGAAGAAATCGCATGCCGGTCATTTCAGATAGATCATCTTCTTCATCTGTACGGCGCTGCCGGAACGGAGCTGTGCGAAGAATATACCGCTTGAGAACTTCGAGGCGTCGAAGTTCCGAGTATAATAGATGCCGGATTCGAGATACCCGTCCGCCAGGACCGCAATTTCACGTCCGATCGCGTCGTACACTTTCAGCGATGTAACTCCTGATGCAGGAATGGTGAATCCGATGGTGGTGGAAGGATTGAACGGATTCGGATAGTTCTGTTCCAAACGCATCTCCATCGGGATATCGACGGCATAGGAACGGGAGATATTGGTGAGGATACGCTGTTTCAGCCGCTGGATCCTGTTATACGCAGTGTCGATCCTTGCCGCAGCGATTTTCCCGTCCGCTACTTTTTTTGTGACCACATCGATGATGTAGCCGAGCAGTGAGCGGTTATTATATGAAGTCGCATTCCATAACAGGATGTCGGTACCGGAATTGACGGAGCGTTCGATCACATCGTCCATCGCATAGTTCAGCGAAATGGCACCCATCGTCAACGCATCACTGATCACCACTCCGTTGAACCCGAGTGAATCGCGCAGCAGTCCGCCGATCGTCTTTGCGGAGAGCGATGCCGGATAGAGCGAATCGATCTTTGAGTTGAACAGATGTCCGATCATTACCATATCCACCATGCCGTTCTTGATGGCGGTCTGATACGGGATCAGTTCTTTGGATGACCATGTGGCCGTCACATCGGTGAATCCGAGATGAGAATCCGTTGCGGCACTGCCGTGTCCCGGAAAATGTTTCATCGTAGTGATGACCCCCTTCTTCCGGAATTCATCCACGAACCATGCGGTGTGCCGCGCGACGGTGTCCGGATTGGCGGAATAACTCCGTTCCGATTTCCCGATGGCGGGACTGAGCGGATTCACATTCACATCCGCCACGGGAGCAAAGTCGATATTGAAACCCGATTGACGGACCCATCCGGCCATCAGTGATGAATTCGCGCGGGTGGAATCTTCGCGGTTCACGACCGTCCCCAGATGATACGCCGTCGGCGTGTTGGCAAATCCGTTCGCTGCACTGAGCCGTGCAACTTTGCCCCCTTCCTGGTCCACGGCAATGAGCAATTGCGATGAACTGAGTGCGGAGAGCTGCGACGTCAGCAGCGCGACCTGATTTGCCGAGGTGATGTTCCCCGCATAGAGAATGATCCCGCCGAGTCCGCGTTTCTGAATATCCATTTTAATAGAATCCGGAATGGTCGTGCCGGTGAAACTGACCATCACCATCTGCGCGATCTTTTGCTGAAGGGTCGGCTGTGATACGAGGAACAACGGGAGAAAAAAAAGGATGAGCGTAATTCGTTTCATTTCGTTCAAGCTACGATTGTTTCGGTGCAGAATCAACGAATTCATACTACGAATGATATTATTCTTCGCTTAGATTCTTCAGCCGACTTCGTCGGCTTCAGAATGACAACGAGCAAGGATGAATGGTATACTCACGATTCTTTCTTTTAATGCGAATGGAGGAACTATTTCCTATTTTTACACCAACGTAATCTTTCCTTTCCTCTTTGGAGACCGCTATGCGTATCCTGTCGATGCTCGTCATTGTGACTCTCACGCTTTCTGCTCAGGGACAATTCTCATCGCTGGTCAATCCGCTCATCGGTACGGACGGACACGGACATACATTTCCCGGTGCGACCGCTCCGTTCGGCATGGTGCAGCTGAGTCCCGACACCCGCATTGAGGGATGGGATGCATGCGGCGGATATCATTATTCCGATTCGACCATTCTGGGATTCACGCACACACATTTGAGCGGAACGGGTGTTCCCGATTACGGAGACATCCTGCTGATGCCGATGGTAAAGAATCCAAGTCTTGATCCGAAAAAATACAGTTCCTCCTTTTCCCACAAGAATGAATTTGCGGGAGCAGGATTCTATCACGTCGTGCTCGACAACGGACTGATCGATGTCGATCTGACAGCGACCACCCGAGTCGGGATCCACCGCTACCGGTTCCGGAAGACCGATTCCGCGTACGTGATCGTGGACCTTCATCACGGACTCGGTCCTGATGTGGTGATCGAATCACAGCTGGAACAGAACGGAACGACAGAGATCAGCGGCTACCGCCATTCGCGCGGATGGGCACAGAACCAGCGGCTCTATTTTGTTGCGCAATTTTCCCTGTCGATCCGTTCGATCTCTGTAACGAACAATGACTCGATCAAATGGAATACAACCCATGCAAACGGGACGAATGTGAAAGCGGCGCTTCTGTTCAATACAAAAAAGAAGCAGGAATTGATCGTAAAAGTTGCACTGTCATCCGTCAGTGCAGACGGTGCGCGAAAGAATCTATTAGCGGAGGCACGTGGATGGGATGGTGAATCCATCACAAAAAATGCAGTGAAACAATGGAACAATGAGCTTTCAACAATTTCCGTCTACGGCGGCACGAAGGATCAGCGGACGGTCTTTTACACTGCACTCTATCACTGCATGATCGCCCCAAACACATACTCCGATGCGGACGGACGATACCGCGGAATGGATAACACCATCCGAACGATGAAGAATGGAACGCGATTCACTGTTTTCTCCCTCTGGGACACGTTCCGCGCACTCCATCCGCTGATGACGATCATCGATGTGAAAAGGACAGCGGATTTCATCAACACATTCCTTTCGCAATATGAAGAGAGCGGATTGCTTCCGGTGTGGGAACTCAGCTCGAATGAGACATACTGCATGATCGGATATCATTCCGTCTCCGTCATCGCCGATGCGGTCGCAAAGAATATCCCGGGAATTGATAAAGAGAAAGCATTAACGTCTATGATCAACAGTGCGGAGAAGGATCATTTCGGGCTGAAGTCGTACAGGGAACATGGATATGTACTCGGCGAAAAAGAATCCGAATCCGTTTCGAAGACGCTGGAATATGCGTATGACGACTGGTGTATTGCACGCACGGCGGAATCACTCGGAAAGAAAGATATCGCAGTACGATTCTACCGGCGTTCACAGAATTATCGAAACGTGTTCGATCCGTCAACCGGATTCATGCGCGGAAAGAAGAACGGCATGTGGAACAGTCCGTTCAGTCCTGCTTCGGTCTCGCTCGATTTCACCGAAGCGAATTCCTGGCAGTACAGTTTCTTCGTCCCGCAGGATATCGGCGGAATGATGAAATTGTACGGAGGGAGAGAAAGATTCATCGGGAAACTGGACGAACTCTTCTCCACTGCGAGTAAACTCGAGGGACGGCAGCAGTCCGACATCACCGGATTGATCGGACAATATGCGCACGGGAATGAGCCGAGCCACCACATGGCATACCTGTTCACGTATGCCGGTGCGCCCGCGAAGACGCAGGAACGGACCCGGCAGATACTGAATGAGATGTATTCGAACAGACCGGACGGACTTTCGGGAAATGAGGATTGCGGGCAGATGTCCGCGTGGTTCGTGATGAGCGCGATGGGATTGTATCAGGTGACACCGGGAAATCCCGAATACACCATGACGGCGCCGCTGTTCGATTCCGTAACGATCCGTTTAACGGACAAAAAAAAATTCATCATCACCTCATCAAGGCATTCTCCTGATGACCGATATATTCTTTCGGCTCAGAAGAACGGAGATACGATGAAGGAACTGTTCCTGTCACACAACGATATTGTGAACGGGGCAGCGGTCCGTCTTGAGCTTGGTGCCGCACCTTCGTCCTCATTTGATCATGTGAAAAATGGACTTACACCGCTCAATATTCCATTCACTGCCGTTCCATACTTCTCTTCTGTCGGCACCTCCTTCCGCGACTCAGTCATCATATCGCTGAATACGGCCGAGAACGATGCGAACATTCTCTATTCCATCAACAATGGAACTTCGCTGCCGTACCATACTCCGTTCACAATTAAGGAGAGAACACGGATCACCGCAACAGCCGAGAAGAACGGGATCAGCAGCGCTCCGATCGAAGCAGAGTTCATCAAGTCGGCATCACCGGGAACGATCACACTGAGGACGAAGTACAGCGATCAATATACAGCGGGTGGAAATGAAGGATTGATCGACGGGATCTACGGCGTGGAAGATTTCAGGGTCGGACATTGGCAGGGATATGAACAGAACGATCTTGATGCGGTGATCGACCTTGGAAGTGTAAAACAGGTCTCCTCCGTCACCGTACGGTTCCTGCAGGATAATAATGCATGGATCTTCTTCCCGCAAAGAATAGAGTACTCCATTTCAACGGACGGCATCACGTATGAGACGGTCTTTTCCGGAACGACCGGCGTTACGCCTCAACAGGAAGGTGCGATGATCAAAGCGGTGAGTCAGAACATATCAACGCCAACGCGATTCATCCGGGTCCGCGCAGCAAATATCGGACTTTGTCCCCCGTGGCACAAAGGAAGCGGGAGCAAAGCGTGGCTGTTCGCGGATGAGATCGTGATACGGTAATAATGAAGTACTGTATGGATGTCGAGATCTTATTAACGAAACATTTCTTCGTTATTCCCGAGGTAATTAGCGGGGATGCTGGATACTGGATGCTGGATCGCGACCGAAATTTTCCCGAAGTATTATTTTCGGGACAGTCTGGATAAATTCCATCTTCATGGTCAGAAACAGAGAATCCTGACGGTTCGCGTCAGGATTCGTTGTT
>CALROS020000133.1:0-5722 GCA_943369855.1 Chitinophaga pinensis
ATATTACGAAGATATTTTCTCCTCGAAATTGCCGAGACGATTCCGGCGATCACTCCGATGAATAACAGTATGAGACTGACCCGGAACCATACTGTTCCCCACCACGGCGGAAGGATGATGATCCGGACCGAAGCGCCCTCTTCATTCCATATTCCGTCGTTGTTCGTCCCTTTCACCTGAAAGAGATATTCACCCGGCGAAAGATTCGTAAAACTTGCATACCGCCGTACATCCGTGAAGGTCCATTGGTCATTTACACCGATCATACGGTACGCGTATCGGTTCTTTTGCGGCGCCACAAATGACAGCGATGCGAATTCAAAGGAGAGGAAATTCTCATTGTAGTCCAGCGTGATCGTTCTGTTCTGCAGCAGTTCATTCCGCGGCTGTTCAAAGATCCGGAAATCAGTGACGGCGACCGGAGGGACGACTCGATTCTCGCTGATCTCGCGCGGATCGAATTCCACGAATCCGCTAATGCCGCCGAACAGCATCACACCGGTGCTGTCGGTGTAGAATGCATTCTGATTGAACTCGCTTGCCGGCAGACCGTCGTGGACAGTATAATTGAAGAACCGCTCCGTCCGCGGATCGAACCGTGACAATCCTTTGTTGCTCGTCATCCAGAGATTTCCCTCACGGTCCGGTACGATGCAGTAGAGATTATCATTGATGAGCCCGTTCGATTCCCTGAAATGGCGTATCGAAGTCCTTCTATCACGCAGCCCGATGATACGGTTCAGTCCGCCTCCGTAGGTTGCAGCCCAGACCGTATCATTGATCTCAACAGCATCCATGATAATGGATTGACTGATCGATGTCGAATCATCCTTCCGATGTTTCAGCGGAATATCAGACTGTCCTTTCTCGCTTTGATATCGATAGAGTCCGTCATTATTAGTACAGATGATGATCTCATGCGGCTCCTTACCTTTGACCAACCGAAGGATCTGGAAGATCTTACGGACGGCGGGATCGAAGTGGACCGGTTCGAACCGTTCAACGTTCGGATCGGTTGTACGGTACAATCCGTCATTTGTTCCGATCCATAATGTGCTGTCCAAATACAGGAATGTAAAGATCCTCCACAACGTATTCTCGTTGGAGGGATACGGATGTTTCCTCTCAAACCTTTTTTTCAGATCATTCCACGCAAAGAATCCATCACGGGTACCAACGAGCATCGTTCCGTTCGGCAGACGGATCATGGATAGCACGGTCGTTTTCGGGATGTTGAAATTCCTGCCGAGAGTTCTGTAGGAACCGTTCCGTTTTCCCAACAGGACAATCCCCTCCCGTGTTCCGATCCACAAGGAGTCTCTGCCGGAACGGAGGAAACAGACAATTTCGTGGCTGCCGATTCCGGAGCGCGCGAAGAATTTCTCGTCATACGAATGGAACTGTTTCCGCTGCAACACGGCTTTATTCAGTCCGGACGATGTCCCGACCCAGACCACACCAGATTTATCCTGATGGAATGACATAAGCGAGGTTGCATTGAGACTCGACGGATCTGCTGGATCGTGATGATACTCGTCCAGTTCGTCGATGATCAGTGAGGAATTCGCTGAACGGTGGAATGATCTGATATGGATCAACCGTTCGTAAGCAACGATCCACATCGAACCATCAGCCGCAGGATGGAACGGTCGTAGAACATCCTCGCTGTTGAGGGGACGTCCTTTATAATAGACATCCAGGAATATCCGCTGCGAAGGATCAAAAACAACGATCTGATTATTCAGCGCAGTGCACCAGAACAATCCTTTCCCGTCCGGTGTCGGCTTATTGGCGCCGATCAATTTCTTTGTCGCATCTCTGTACGGATATACGGAATAGGAGGAATCCTTCAGATCGTACCGAATAAGTCCGTCGAATGAACCAAGCCAGAGAATATCCGGGGATTGCTGATGGATACCAAGAATGGTCAGCGTTTTGCCGCGTGAAGTATTGATGCTCGGGAAAATGATATTTTTAAAATGTCCGGCAGCAGTGTCATAGATACTGAATCCTTTATTCGTACCGAAGAACATCTCCCCGTTCATTCCCTGGATGACAGTATAGATGAACGGAGAATTGATCGCGAACGGGTCCAATGAATCCGGAAGGAATTGTTTCACCGATGCTGTCCGGGGATGAAATCGGTTCAATCCGTTCTGTGTGGTGATCCAAAGATATCCGGAACGGTCCTGTACGATATCGCGGATATTGTTATTGGTGAGTGATGCGGTATCATTCGGGATATTTCGGAACGTTAGGAATGAATATCCGTCATACCGGACAAGACCGTCCCACGTTCCCAGCCAGAGGAATCCTTCGTTGTCCTGCATAATCGCGCTGACGGTACTTTGCGGAAGTCCCTCGTTCAGTCCGATATGTTCGAACCGAAGAGCTTGCGGTATGGAGGTCTGGAGCAGAACGAACAGAAGAAAGAAACAGCGATTCATGGATGGGAATATACGAGGCAGGAGTGATGACAGCAACAGAAGAAAAAAAGAACGCCGCTGTACCTCCCCAGGAAAGCGGCGCCGGTCATGTCATCCGTCCCCCACGGTGCGGACGACAATCACTTTTTGAAATCAGACAAACGACTATGGATTATTTCAACAGGATCATTTTTTTCATCGATACCTGTGTTCCCGATATCAACCGATAAAAATAGACACCGCTGGCGAGTCCATTGCCGTTGAACTCTGCTGAATATGTTCCCGCATTCAAATGTTCCTGAACAGGCGATGCAACCTCGCGCCCCACGGCATCATACACTGTCAATGAAACGAATCCGTTCTGCACAAGCGTGAAATCGATCTTTGTGGACGGATTGAACGGATTCGGGTAATTCTGCGTAAGTGTGAATCCATTCGGTGAAACCGGCTGTTCCTTCCGCTGAACGGTTGTGATACCGAATTCCGGAAGTCCGCGACGGAGAATTCCACCGTCATTATATGATGCATAAAGTGAATCGCCGATCACCGCCATGGCGGACAGCAGCGGTGTTGCAGCCAACATCCCCGTGTTCACCTGTTTCCATGTTGTTCCTGCGTCGGTCGATTGATAGATACCTTTTGAATTTACTCTGGCAAAGATACTGGATGATGCGAAAGAGAGTGATTGAACACTCGTTCCGAATGCGGCATTCAGTTCATTCCACGTTTTTCCTGAATCGGAACAGACCATCAGTTTGCTTTCACCGGAACCGCTGATCGTGTACATCTTTCCCTCGTGAACGAACAATTGTTCGGGATAATATAACGCTTGATTTGTTGTTGCTCCGTACCATGTCCGGCCGCGATTGAGCGATCGATACACTTTCGCCGTGCCGACCGTGGCATACATGGTATCATTCAACACCGCCATCCCTTTGATATTGGAAGCGGGAAGTCCCGTGCCCCACAACGACCATGATGTTCCGTTATTCGTTGTCCGGAACAATCCCTCTTTCATGCATGCATACAGCGTATCCGCATCCACAAAAAAGCTGTTCACTGTTCCTGTTGCGGATAATCCGGTATTCGCTGCGGACCATGTCGCGCCGGAGTCGACGGACATCACCACACCGTACGCAAGATCGGAAGGAACCGTCGCTCCCGCTCCAAAAATAATTCCTTTCTTGATCACCGGTCGTTTGAGCGCTCCGGGGGCACCGTTCGCGACCAAACCAACGCTTGATTTGGTCCACGTTGATCCATTGTTCGTCGAGACAAAGACGCCGAATACTTTCGTCCCGGTCATGTGGGCAAATATTTTTTGACCGAGTTTAAAGAATCCATTGACCATGGGTGAATTGATCGGCTGGAACTTCCGTGACCATGAATTTCCATTGTTCGTTGATACATACAATCCTCCTGTCCCCACCTGACCGGAACTGACATAATAATTCCCTCCGGAGTAGATGACCGACCCATCGATCATTCCGCATTGTGTGCGGCGGTTATCCATTCCCACGGAATCGATCTGCCAGGATTGTGCCCCGTTCAATGACCGATACATTGCTTCGGACTGCATACCGTAAAAAATCGTATCGCCGTATGCCATCAGATACTGTCCGTACAGATATTGCGGTAAATTATTTTTGATGGATATCCACGAGACTCCGTTATCGGTCGATTTATAAACTGAATCCTTCCCCGCATTCACACCGCCGTTCTGATTCGCCGCATAAAAATTCCCATTCGCAGCAGTGATACTATAGGAGATCTCTGTGTACAGAGTATTCTTCCGGACCTCCGTCCACGATGAGCCGAGATCCGTGGAACGGTAAAGGCCGACATCCGCGGCGGCGATGATAATATTTCCGGAGACGGCAAACCCGACGATCTTGCTTCCCGCCGGAATTCCGGAAGCCGAGGACTGGAAACTGACAGCATCGTTGGTGGAACGATAGATCGATGTTGAACCGACAAGGATCACAGTATCCACCTTAAGGATGCACGTGACGGCACTGTTGGCGAACGGAGAAGCATATTTCTTCCAACTGGTACCGTTATCCGTCGTTTGATAGAGTCCTTTATCCGAGCCCGAAGTGATGCCGGCGAGGATATAGGACGGCTGAGCTAAGATGGATTGAACTGAGAAGTTGGAAAGATTTCCGTTGATCGTCCGCCAGGTATTCCCCTGATCGGTCGAACGGTGGATCCCCTGCAGATCGGTGCCGACGATGAGGGCATTTCCCTGTTTCGTCATCGCGGTGATGCTGGTATTACCGGGACCGGTTATTATTGACCACTGTGAATGAAGTTGACAGGTCATTATCACGCAAAACGTAAACAGTAACATTTTTTTCATTTTTTATTTCCCCTTTGAAAATATTAGACCGTTTTTTTTCTCGACAACTATCAGCTGATACTGATCCGAATAAATGAACATTACATCACCCAGCCGAACTCCAAAAGCAGCATCAATGTATTTTGATTTCCGCCTAACGTGAATCCTTTGTTCGGTAGATATTTTTCCAGCCTCAGACCGTAGAAATAATTTGATTGTCCTTTATGGATACTGCCTTCCATCAAACGGTATTCCAAACTGAAATATTTGTCTGCATCATTCGTAATTTTTCCATCCTTGGGAGCGGCGAATCCTGCTTCAACGAAATGTTCGCGGTATCGGAAGTGGAAAAAATTGTTTCTCATCTGTACGCGTTCTGAGGTTGCTGCTCTGTAATCCCTGATGAAATGTTTGAAGCCTGCCTGGAAATCATCGCTGAATGCATATGCAAATTTTCCCCCGAATTCGAAACTGAAACCGACATTGAATCCATCGGTTCCGAATCCGACCGGAAGTGCAACGCCGATATGTTCGCCCAAGACAAAAGATTCGGAGATGAGTCCATTCCACAGAAATCCGATGGAAGATGCATTGATGTACGGACGCAGTGCTGCAGTGAATTTTGATTTTGCACCGATCTTTTGAGAAAAGTTCTGATAATAGGCGCCGCCGGAATATTCCAGGATCGAACCGACAGGCTGTGCGAGTGCAGGAATGGAAAGGATGATAACAGCGATAAGCAGTACGAACTTTTTCATAATGTCCCCCGATATATATGAAAGTGAACCGATTGATCGAATGGTCCAATATATCGGGAGGGACATGTCGTTACAATGACTCAATTGGGTCAATTTACGAGAGGATGGAACTGAGGATCATTTTACGATGCGTTCGTTCAGCGCTTTGGAGACCGCTTGAGAACGGGAGTTGACGTGGAGTTTTTCGTAGATGTGTTTCA
>CALROS020000134.1:0-5656 GCA_943369855.1 Chitinophaga pinensis
CCAGAAACGCCAGTCACGATGTGCGCGCTTCCAGTACGGGATACGTTCCGTATGGATTGTATTATGATCTTGCGTCCCGGAAATATCCTGTTGGTGACGAGTATTACTCATGTTCCTTGATCCTCTCGTTTTTTAGATGCCCATATTTGCCAATGTCGTTGCAATCGTATTTACATTTTCTACCAATTGAGGATGAGTGACTTCAAATCTTCGTACGGAATCCATCAATCCATCGTTGTGCACTTTGAGAAGTGCAGGATCTTTTTGCTGGCGCAGCGCTTCTTCCGTGGAGCGTTTGATATATTCGGCAACACTCCTTGACTGCTCCGCTTGATCGGTTTCTAATTTCACCATTTCAGGAGTTACTCTATCCAGAAGATCCAGAAGTTTTACTTTGTTGATCTTGTTGAGAGAGCTGTTATTTCGGACCATCTTTTTAATTGCATCGATCGTATTATGCATCGTCTGTCCATCCTATCATTTTTCCGACTGCTGAACTCATGAAATATTGTCATTGACATCATTCGCATCGATATTCTATGGCATCATTCATTGTCCCGTGATCTTCTATATTTACTTCACGGTGTATTGAAAATCCTTCATTTTTGAGATGCCGTTAACGACGATATGAACGGTCAACGTGTATGTTCCTTTTTCATCAAGTTTAATACCGCTTCCGAAATGACCCATCATTGAACGAAGATCGACGGTTGAATTCATTTTCGACGGTGAAACGATCATGACCATCGCTGTCGTGACACTGACCTCTTTGCCGCTTACCGCTTCTTTCACATCCAGCATTATGTGATGTGTCCCCGCCATCATCGCTTCTTTCGCTTCTTTGTCCATTTCCTTTCCTTCATCCTTCATTCCCTTCATATCCTTCTCCATCATATGGCCCATGTTCTTCTTCATCATCTTTTTATGCTGCTTCTGAGTAATGACCCATACTTTCATCTGAACATCGTCCACAACAGCGTCAACCGTCGGCTTACCCATCATTTTCGTCATGTTGTGTTTCTTCATATCGGATCTATCAGCGGACAGAAAGGGTACACACAGCGCTGCAAACGCCATTATCATAAATATGTTTTTAAGTGTTTTCATATTATTTCCATTTTAAGTGAGGATATCATTGTTCGTTCAAGAATTAATATCTGATAACTCAAACCCCTCTTTTTCATTGTGAGAAAGGAATTATGATCTATCTTCGTTTATCGTTGATTACGGATCAGTTTAATGAAACCGATTCAAGGATCGATTTCATCTGCTGATATTCATCCGCGGTTATTTGTCCGGACGCAAATCGTTTCTGCAGGATCTCAAGCGGGGAGATCTTCTTCTTCAGCGGTCCGGGAATATTATACGGTGTGGCGAATATTGACAGCATGATCGTGATCCACACGAACCACCAAACGAGATGCATTCCCCAGAAATGATACGCTTCATTGTACAAAATTGACAGCCTTTCGCTTTTGATCTTCCGTATGACTTTCCGGTTTCCGTCATTCAGGACTGAAAAATCATGGAGCGACCAGAACAATTGTAACAATCAACGATCCATAATGGTATCGCCCGAAGGGATGAAAAAGGGATTAATCCTTTTTTCATTAACAATTCATTATTAGCCGATAAGCACACGTTCTTGCGTCCGCAATTCTTATGGATTCCCTGCTCTTTCCTTCACAGACGATCCGCCGTATAATGAAAAGAATTGACGGCGACCTATATTTTTTCGAGTCAATGATGATGCTCATCGCCGAAATTTGGATGTGGGTGATAAGTGATTTATCTTAATGATGGATCTTGCCTCTCCCATCCGGCAGATCCGGTATGAGTGTTCGAAAAAACTCTATTGTGATGATTCATCATCCGATGAATCATCAATGTAACGACGTACAAATCATTCGTTCAAATCAGTAAGGACCATATCTATGGAAGATGCCCTGTTCCTTCACAGACTGCAATTCGCCTTTACAATATCCTTTCATTATCTCTTCCCCCAATTGACGATGGGACTCGGATTGATCATTGTGATCATGAAAGGTCTTGCGTTCAAAACAGGGAATGAATTCTACAACAACAGTGCACGGTTCTGGGCGAAGATCTTCGCGATCAATTTCGCCGTGGGAGTTGTCACCGGTATCCCGATGGAATTTCAGTTCGGCACAAATTGGGCGAGATTCTCCACTTTTGCAGGCGGCGTGATCGGACAAACGCTCGCCATGGAGGGAGTGTTTGCATTCTTTCTGGAATCGAGTTTCCTTGGACTGTTCCTGTTCGGAGAAAAAAAATTGAGCAATCGTATGCATTTCGTTGCAGCATTCATGGTATTCCTCGGCTCATGGCTTTCCGGATATTTTATCGTAGCGACCAATGCATGGATGCAGCATCCTGTTGCGTATCAAATCGAAGCGAATGGAACAGTTTCTCTCACAAGCATTTGGGGACTTCTGCTCAATCCCTGGGCCGGATGGCAGTACGTGCACACAATGATCGGATCAGTGGTGACCGCATCGTTTGTTGTTGCGTCCGTCGGAGCATATTACCTGCTTGCCCGCCGTGATGAAGAATATGGAAAACTGTTCGTGCGAATAGGGGTCATCGCCGGACTCATCTCATCATTTCTGATGGCCTTCCCCACAGGAGACGGTCAGGGCAAAAATGTTGCGTTCAATCAGCCGGCAACACTTGCAGCGATGGAGGGATTATTCACTTCCGAAAATGGAGCGCCCCTTGTTCTGATCGGTCAGCCGGATATCGAGAAGAAACGGTTAGATAATCCCATTTACATTCCGAATCTGCTCAGCTTTCTGACCTATAATAGATGGAAAGCGGAAGTAAAAGGACTCGATGCATTCCCGGAGCAGGAACATCCGACGAACATCCCCTTGCTCTATTATAATTACCACATTATGGTCGGATTGGGGACAATGTTCATTGGACTCATGTCCGTTGCTGCATTCCTGCTGTGGAGGAAAATGCTGTTCACTATGCGGAGCGTTCTGTGGATGCTGATGCTTGCATTCCCCTTTCCCTACATCGCAAATACTGCCGGTTGGACCACGGCGGAATTAGGACGGCAGCCATGGCTGGTATATGGACTGATGAAGACCGAGTCAGGAACGTCAGCGTTGGTCACGGCAGGATCCACGATGTTCACACTGCTCGGGTTTGCCGGAATGTATTGCGTGATCGGACTATTATTCATCCTGCTTGTCGTGAAAACGATCAATATCGGTCCTGCCGCTGCATCACAACATCATTAATTCTCAAAGGGACTATTATGGAAATATTCTGGTTTGCTGTAGTTGCATTCATGCTTGCGATGTATGTGATCCTCGACGGATTCGATCTTGGGGCGGGCATCCTTCATTTATTCATTGCTGACACTGATGAGGAACGTCGAACCGTACTCAATGCGATCGGTCCCGTGTGGGACGGGAATGAAGTCTGGATCATCGCCGCAGGCGGAACGCTGTATTTCGCATTTCCCCTATTGTATGCATCGAGTTTCAGCGGATTCTATCTTCCGCTCATCATCGTCCTTTGGTTAATGATGCTGCGCGGTCTCGGGATAGAACTTCGTCATCACATCGACAATCCTTTGTGGAAAACATTTTGGGACGGATCATTCGCGTTGGGAAGCGGACTGCTCGCAGTATTTCTCGGTGCGGCCCTTGGGAATGTTGTGCGGGGCGTTCCGCTGAACGCCGACGGATATTTCTTTGAACCGCTCTGGACCTCGTTCACCGTGCAGCCCGAAGCAGGGATCCTTGATTGGTTCACTGTGCTGATGGGGGTCGTCGGATTCAGCACACTCTCGGTTCACGGTGCGAATTATCTTGCGATGAAGACCGAAGGAAATATTCAATCCCGTGCAAGGAGATACAGTTCATACGGCGTGTGGGGCGTCCTGCTGACATCGGTTGCCGCATTTTTCTGTGCATCCTCTATCCGTCCGGAGATCCTGAATAATTATGCCGATCATTGGTGGGGAAACATCTTCCCTCTTCTTGGAGCAGCGGGACTGATCGGAATGTTCATCTTCAATAAACAGCAGCGCGATATGTACGCATTCCTGTCGTCCTCCGTATTCATCGGAGGAATGCTGGCAAGCACGGCGTTCGGACTCTTTCCGACCGTTCTTCCGGCTTCCACCGATCCGAAATTCAGTCTTACAGTCTATAATACTGCAACTTCATCGTATGGACTCGGCGTCGGAGCTCTATGGTGGGGATTCGGGATGGTGCTGGCGTTCGTGTATTTCGGTTATATTTTTTACTCGTTCCGCGGGAAGGTACAATTACATTCGGAAGGATATTGAAATATCCTTCTGAATGTATTGTGTGATGATGTTTTGTGTTCGGTGAACGACCGGCTGACGGAATGGCCCCTGTTACGGAGCCATCACTGAAGGGATGATGTTATAGACAAATGAATAATTTCCAACGACATCTTTTGTGACAAGACCGAACCAGCCACGGTCATCCCAGAAGGTTGCAGACATATTCTCATTGAGAATCGCAAGACGCATAATGCGATAGTATCCCCGCACAATGTCCGTATTCCGCTCCGCAACGTTTGCCGCGCGTCCGACTCCAAACTCTCCATAATTTATCGGAACGCCGAGCAGTTTCGCATGGGCAGAGACTTTCGTGATGCCGTTCACCAGTGACGTCGGTCCCGGCCATGCCGAATTGCTTCCGTTCTCGCCGCAGAACGACCACGGATCATACGTATGCACTTGAATAGCGAGATACGCATCAGAACCTTTTCCGGGAAGACTCGCTTTATCCGGATAGACCTCATCGATCTGTGATTGATTCCCCTGTCCGTTCAATCCAACCATGATAACGCGGGTAGCATTCTTTCCTCCCGTTTCTCTGATGGCTTTGTATCCGACATAGTTGATATTCCGTGTGAGCGCAAGAGCGAACGGATCATTCGGCGTCGGACCGCCGTTCCAGTCACCGAAGACTCCATCCGGCTCATTGAGGATCTCAAAAATAAGATGGTCGGAATAATCCTTATAATAGACAGCGATATCGCGCCACAATTTTGTAAAGACTGAATCATGGGCGGGTGTACCGTTATAATTATCCTTGAGCCAATGTTCATGGTGAGTGTTGATCACGACATACATCGTCTTCGCCAGGGCATAATCAATGACCGCTTTCAACTGCAGGAAACGAGGATGCTGGTAGTTAACGGCTCCGGTGGAATTGGCAAGAGTATTTCCATTGAATCCTTCCTTCCATGTGATGGGAATTCTCACATGACGGAGTCCTGCATTATAATAGAGGTCGATGATCGGCTGTATGCTTTCAATCGTAGTCGGATTTTGTGCAAGATCAAAGGTATTTCCGAGATTGAATCCGGTTCCCATCGCCAGGATCACGTCCGATGCGGTCTGCGCCGCGGAAGTATCGGGTGCCGGAAGAGTTTTTACCGGAGCGGTGACCTCATCCTTAGAACAGGCAAAAAGGACGACGAGAATCATTGCGAATATCGTAATGCGAAGATCTTTTCTGTTCCAGGTCTTGCGGTGATTGACTGAATTATTCTTCATCGGTTTCATTGACTCCATTTGGTTGGTGTTCTGTCCCAGCGGTGTGTTCTTAATTTTTGAATGAGTGAATCATGTAATTGTTTT
>CALROS020000135.1:0-5626 GCA_943369855.1 Chitinophaga pinensis
GTAAGCCGCACGTGAACATCGGAACGATCGGACACGTCGATCACGGCAAGACATCTTTGACTGCAGCGATCACAATGACGCTGTCCGCAAAAGGTCTGTCATCAGTCCGTACATTCGATTCGATCGATAATGCTCCTGAAGAACGCGAACGCGGTATCACGATTGCAACAGCACACGTTGAGTATCAGACAGAGAATCGTCACTATGCACACGTTGACTGCCCCGGCCACGCTGACTATGTGAAGAACATGATCACCGGTGCTGCACAGATGGACGGCGCTATTCTCGTTGTTGCAGGCACAGACGGACCGATGCCGCAGACAAAAGAACACATCCTTCTTGCATATCAGGTTGGCGTTCCGAGAATCGTTGTGTTCCTGAATAAAGTTGATATTGCAGATCCGGAATTGCTCGATCTCGTTGAGATGGAACTCCGTGAGCTGCTTAGCTCATATAAATTCCCCGGTGATGAAATTCCGATCATCCGTGGTTCAGCAACAAAAGCGTTGGAAGCATTCGCTGCTGGAAAACCGATCGACGATCCGGCATACAAGCCGATCCTTGATCTGATGGCAGCAGTTGATGCATATGTTCCGGAACCGAAACGTGATTCCGACAAACCGTTCCTGATGCCGATCGAAGACGTATTCTCGATCACCGGCCGTGGAACAGTAGGAACAGGCCGTGTCGAACGCGGACATGCAAAAGTTGGTGATGAAGTTGAAGTGATCGGTCTTGGCGCACATAAGAAGACCGTTATCACGGGTGCTGAAATGTTCCGTAAGGAACTTGATGAGGTCCGTGCCGGCGATAACGCAGGTATCCTGCTGCGCGGTATTGAAAAGACGGATCTCGAACGCGGTATGGTCGTTGCAAAACCGGGTTCCATCACACCGCATAAGAAATTCACAGCACAGGTGTACGTGTTGAAGAAAGAAGAAGGCGGACGTCATACACCGTTCGTGAACGGATATCGTCCCCAGTTCTACTTCCGTACCACCGACGTAACGGGTGTTGTAACGATGCCTGCCGGCGTTGAAATGGTTATGCCCGGCGACAACGTGGACAACATGCAGATCGAATTGATCTCCACCATCGCTATGGATGAGGGTCTTCGGTTCGCTATCCGCGAAGGCGGACGCACAGTGGGTGCGGGTGTCGTAACAAAGATCGTTGAGTAAGTAAAAATAATTCTGTCAAGATCCCGGTGCACAGAGTTGTGCGCCGGGAAATTGAACAAGGAGAAGAGAAACATTGGCTGGCCAAAAAATTCGTATCAAATTGCGTTCATATGATCATAACCTGATCGACAAGTCCGCAGAAAAAATCATCAAAACCGTGAAGTCAACAGGAGCTGTGGTCTCCGGACCGATTCCGCTTCCGACCAGACGTTCGGTCTTCACAGTAAACCGTTCGCCGCACGTCGATAAGAAATCGCGCGAACAATTTCAGATTAAAGCGCACAAGAGACTGATCGACATTCTGTCGTCAGGTTCCAAAACGGTCGATGCTCTGATGAAATTGGACCTCCCGGCCGGTGTTGACGTTGAAATCAAAGTGTAACTGGTTGGATCTTATTGTTTAAGTAGCAATGTTTTTCAACCAATATGTTTAGAAAGTTCTCAAGGAGAATATACCTGTGAGTGGAATTTTAGGAAAAAAGATAGGCATGACAAGCGTGTATGACGATAACGGTGTTTCAGTACCGTGCACCGTCATAGAAGCTGGTCCTTGCTTTGTCACTCAAATCAAAACAAAAGATAAAGACGGTTACGATTCAGTCCAGCTTGGTTTCGATCAGAAAGCAGAACGTCTTGTCAATGAACCGTTGAAAGGTCATTTTGCAAAAGCTGGCGCAAAAGCACTTCGCCTGCTGCGTGAATTCCGCACCTTCACCGGCGTTAAATTTGAACTCGGCCAGGAGGTTCGTGTTGATACTGTATTCACTCAAGGTGATACCGTTGATGTTTCGGCACGTTCCAAAGGTAAAGGATTTCAGGGCGTTGTCCGCAGACATCACTTCGGCGGTGTCGGCAGCCAGACGCACGGTCAATCCGATCGTCAGCGTGCTCCCGGATCCATCGGCGGTTCTTCGTATCCTTCGCGCGTGTTCAAAGGTATGCGCATGGCAGGCCGTATGGGTTTTGATAATGTGACGGTGAAGAATTTGAAAGTTTTGAAAGTGATCCCGGAATCAAATCTGATCCTTGTCAAAGGATCGATCCCCGGAGCAAAAAATACTTACGTAACAATTACAAAGTAATCTGATCGCAGGAAGCATCTGCTATGAATATTGAAGTCTTAAAAAAAGATGGAACGAAGTCCGGTGAAACTGTAGAGTTGAAGGCGGATATTTTTGAAATTGAACCGAACGATCACGCGATCTATCAGGCAGTGCGGTCATTCTGGGCGAACCAGCGGCAGGGGACGCACAAAGTGAAATCACGCAATGAAGTGCGCGGCGGCGGTAAAAAACCGTTCTCACAGAAGAAGACAGGTCGTGCTCGTCAAGGTACCAGCCGTTCACCGTTGATGCCCGGCGGCGGATCGATCTTCGGACCGAAACCGCATGATTACGTTGTCAAATTACCGGCAAAAGTGAAACGTCTTGCCCGTAAATCAGCATGGTCATATAAAGCTAAAGACCAGCAGATTCTTATCGTTGAGGATTTCTCTTTCGACAAACCGAAGACAAAAGATATGGCAACGATCCTTAAATCGTTGCAGGTTGGCGGGAAGAAGATCCTGTTCTTGACCTCGAAGACAGATCAGGGTGTGTTGAAGTCCGGTCAGAATATTCCCAAACTGAATATCCTTGAAGCGGCAAAAGCATCGACCTATGATATTTTGAACAACAACGTTGTCGTGATCCAGAAAAGCGGCGTTGATGTTATCAATAAAACATTTGCAAACTAAACATTAACGGCAGCGATTATGGCAGCAACATTAATACAACCTTTATTGACCGAAAAGATGACGGACCTGACTGCAAAGCGTCAGTATGCATTCAAGGTCGATCCGAACGCAAACAAAATTTCCATCGCAAAAGCCGTTGAGAAAAAATTCAACGTGAACGTCACAAGCGTTCGGACATCGAATGTGAAGGGAAAAGTGAAATCGCAGATGACGAAACGCGGTCGTATCGCAGGCAAGAAGAGCGATTGGAAAAAAGCGATCGTGACGCTGAAAGACGGACAAACAATTGATTTTCTGGCTAACGTTTAACGGGAAGAGCAAGACATGGCATTACGTAAATTAAAACCGACAACAGCTGCAACGAGATACTACTCGATTGCAACGTTCGAAGAGATCACGAAGTCAACTCCGGAAAAGTCTCTTCTTGAGAAACTCACAAAGTCAGGCGGTCGCAACAACCACGGTCGTGTTACATCACGGCATCGCGGGGGTGGACATAAACGCCGGTATCGTGTGATCGATTTCAAGAGAGATAATCGTAACATCGAAGGCAAAGTTGTCTCCATTGAATACGATCCGAACCGTTCTTCCTATATCGCGTTGATCAATTATGTGAATGGTGACAAGCGCTATATCCTTGCTCCGCAGGGACTCAAAGTGGGAACAGTGATCATCGCAAGTGAAACAGCTGATATCGTAACGGGCAATGCTCTTCCGCTTCGTGCCATTCCCGTGAATACGCAGGTGCACAATATCGAACTTCGTCCCGGCAAAGGTGGACAGGTCGCACGCACCGCAGGTAATTTTGCTACCGTTCAGGCAAAAGAAGGTCGTTTCGTCCTTCTTAAATTCCCCTCAGGTGAAGCTCGCAATGTCCTTTCAGAATGCTATGCAACGATCGGTCAGCTCGGAAATCTTGATCATGAAAATATCAGCTACGGTAAAGCAGGACGTTCACGCTGGTTGGGTATCCGTCCGTATGTCCGCGGTGTTGCGATGAATCCTGTCGACCATCCGATGGGCGGCGGTGAAGGAAAGACATCAGGCGGCGGTCATCCGGTCAGCCCGTGGGGGCAAAAAGCAAAGGGTCTCAAGACCCGCAAACGCAAAAAACAATCAAGCCAATATATCGTAAAGCGTCGTAAGTAATTAAGAGAGTATTATGAGTCGTTCCCTCAAAAAAGGTCCATACATTGATGCGCGTCTTCTTCAGAAAGTAGAAGCGCTTAACAAGTCAAACAAAAAACAGGTGATTAAGACGTGGGCGCGTTCCTGCACCATCTCTCCTGATTTCGTGGGACATACGTTCGCTGTGCACAACGGCAACAAGTTCATCCCGGTATACGTTCAGGAAGCAATGGTCGGACACAAGCTCGGTGAATTTGCACCGACACGTATCTTCCGCGGACATCCCGGTGTCAAAAACGAATCAGCGGCGTAATCATTCTAATTGGAGTCTAGTATCATGGAAGCAAGAGCACTACAACGATTTGTTGGAACATCACCGCGCAAGATGCGCATCGTTATCGATCTGATCCGCGGCAAAGCGGTCGGTGAAGCGATGAACATCCTCCATTTCCAGCCGAAACATGCTGCGAAATCGGCAGAGAAGGTCCTTCGTTCAGCGGTCTCGAATTTTCAGAATAAAGATGTCAACGCCGGTGTCAGCACGGACGAGTTGATCGTGAAAGAGGTCTACGTGAACGGCGGTGCACAGATGAAGCGCATTCTTCCCGCTCCGATGGGACGGGCGTACAGAATGATCAAACGGTCGCATCATTTGACGATCGTTGTGGACAAACGAACAAGCAAAAAAAAATAATTTTCAGCTGAGGAGTTACTTTGGGACAAAAAATTAATCCGGTCGGTTTTCGTTTAGGAGTGATCAAAGGTTGGGATTCCAACTGGTACGACGAAAAAAATTATGCCGGGAAACTTCAGGAAGATATGATGGTTCGGAACTACCTCCGCAACCGTCTGAAAAAAGCAGGTGTATCCAAAATTTTAATCGAGCGCACACCGAAGAACGCCCGTATCACCATCAACACCTCCCGTCCCGGAGTTGTGATCGGCAAGAGCGGTAAAGAGATCGGTCAGCTCGAAGAAGAGCTGAAGAAAGTAACGAACAAAGAAGTGAAGATCCTCATCAGCGAAGTGAAGCGTCCGGAACTCGATGCTCAGCTTGTTGCGGAGAACATCGCTTCTCAGCTGGAAGGACGTATCGCATTCCGCCGCGCAATGAAACAGGCGATCACCGCAGCGATGAGAATGGGTGCTGAGGGGATCCGCGTAAAATGCGGAGGACGTTTGGGCGGAGCTGAAATTGCCCGTACGGAACAGTATAAAGAAGGACGTATCCCGCTGCACACACTGCGTGCGGATATCGATTATGCTCATGCTGAAGCTGCTACGATCTACGGCAAGATCGGTGTGAAAGTTTGGATCTGCAAAGGCGAAGTGTTGGACCGCTCAGCATCAACGAAATAATTAGAATCGCATCTGGAGTTTTGAATTATGTTAATGCCCAAAAGAGTTAAATTCAGAAAAGCACAACGCGGACGCATGAGCGGTGTTGCAACACGCGGTGCTACGATCGCATTCGGTGACTACGGTCTGAAAGCCATGGAACCGGGTTGGATCTCAGCACGTCAGATCGAAGCGGCACGCGTTGCGCTGACCCGTCTGATGAAGCGCGAAGGAAAAGTTTGGA
>CALROS020000136.1:0-5609 GCA_943369855.1 Chitinophaga pinensis
AATGAAAGGTTCCTTAAAAATTGATGGTCATGCCGACGTAGATCTCGCGCGGACGGTTGGAATAGAGCAGGAACGTCTGATCGACGAGGAACGGCGCATACGCAGAGAAATACCGCAGATTCGACGGATCCGTGTCATAGATGTCCGCATTATTGTTCGCCACTGTCGGAGATGAACCGGTCGTTGACGCACTTTGGAAGACGGTGTTATAGGAATAGATCTTCTGGTTGAACAGATTGAACACTTCCACATAGAAGGTCGTGCTTGATCCGAACAGTTTGTTGACCTTCTTGCTGAATTTCAGATCGGTATTATATTCGGCCGGTGTGCGGCGCTGATTCACCAATCCGTGATCGAGATTCGATGTGTAGGGACGTCCGCTTCGGGCGAATGCTTTCATGGAGACACTCACCTGTTCCAACGGATACATGTCGAAGAGATCGAATCCCCAATCATCGGGAGTAGCTGCTGCGAGCGTCAGCACAACGTTGTGCGTCCTGTCGAAATCGAGCGTCACATCCTTCGCATTCGGAAGTTCAGTGGACGGCGTGTTGGGATCCGGCTGCAGAATGGAACGGGGAACGGTGTTGAACGGTGTGCTGTTGCTTCCCGTTGCCACGCTGTATGTGTAGGATGCTTTTCCGGTGAACATTCCCTGACGGTTCGTCAATGTCAGATGGAATCCGCGGATATCGGCGTAATCGCGGTTGACGAAGGTTCGGTATCCGGGATCGGCCGGTTTCACCGTGAAGATCGCCTGCTGAATGAGATTCTTCACATCCTTATAGTAACCGCTCACATCGAGCGTGAATCCTTCGCCGAGTCCCTGCGTGAGACCGACATCATAGCTCTGTGTGTATTCCGGTTTCAGATTCGGATTGCCGAGCTGAAGCACGCGCGAGTCGCTGGGACGCACCTGCGAGAAGAGCACGCGGTTGAATGAGGGACGCTGGACGAACGTTCCGTAGTTCAGATGGAACACCGTCGTGATAGAGACCGGGAATGAGATACCGACACGGGGCTGAAGACGTCCGATCGTCGGTGTCTTCAGTTTCGGTCCCGGTGTTGTGGATGCAACCGGCGAATAATAATCCGGCGAGTATTCATCATTAGGATTGAAAAGATCAAAACGCAGTCCGACGTTCGCGATCATTCCGTCGAATTCCATCTTATCCTGCACGAACAAACCGAGTTCGAACGGTTTCGCTGCATACACCTCATCCTGTTCCGAACCGGCGTTCGAGAGACCGGTGCGGTTGTTCACATCAATATTATAGACGTTGTATTGGATACCGGCAAGGAGCATGTGGGACTGGTCCAATTGACTGGTGATGGAACCGTCGAACGTGATCGTTCCGGTCTTCTCGGAACGGAAGTCATTGTCCATCTGCCCCGTACTGAACTTATCCTGGATATTATAGTAGGGCCATGCCGAGACATTCTGATCGTCCGTTATGAACCGGTTCGGATCGGCGATGCGAACGCCGTCCACATAGTTCGTCCGGACCTGATTCAATTTCAATTCGTAGAATGTGGAATTGGAAAGCGCGTGGGCGAAACGGACTCCCAGCTGCAGATCATCCTCATTCGAGACCGCAAGTCCGATCTCTCTGTCCCACAGCCAGCGCTGGAACGACGTATAGCTGAAACTGTTCAAACCCGTAATAAGATGTTCTTTCTTATTGGTATATGCGCCGCTGAAG
This sequence comes from Chitinophaga pinensis, assembly GCA_943369855.1. Classification (GTDB taxonomy): domain Bacteria; phylum Bacteroidota; class Ignavibacteria; order UBA10030; family UBA8401; genus UBA8401. Next base: position 1,704 of record CALROS020000136.1, read on the forward strand.
CGGAGGGTCATTCCGCGGCCGATATCGTACACGATGTTGCCGAGCACCTGACGTTTGATGTCCGGTTCCGCTGTCGGAATGACGAGCCATTCATTCTGGACGAATGACGCAAGGAACAAGCGGATATCTTCCGTCAACGGACCGCCGATGTTGAAGTCCACCGAATAATCGATCAGGTCATTATATTTTCTGTTCACATCGCGCCGCGCCTGTTTCCACAGTTGATATGCCAGCTGCGAGGCTTGTGTCGTATCTTTGAACCGTGATGAGAATGAGCCGCCGAGTCCGCTGTAATAGACGCTGCCGCTCGTTCCGCCGGCGGAGAGGTCCGCTCCCTTCCATCCCTCCGGTGAGCCGAGGATCTTCAGATACGGATTGGCATTCTCGTCGAACACGTTCGCACCGAAGTGTTTATATCCCGGTGTCCGTGTCCGTAATTCCGCACGGCCTGCCCACCGGTCCGCTCTCCCTTCCTTCATTGAGATGTTCACCACACCGGATTGAGCGTTGCCGTACTGTGCGCTGAATCCGCTCGTGATCACTTCCACTTCCTCCACCGCGCTCATGATGGGTGCGAATGCCGCACCGCTCGTGAGCGGGTTCACGATCCCCATTCCCGCGAGAGTATATAATTCTTCGCCGTCACGACCGCCGCGGAAATGACCGTCCACCACATCCGACGTGAGTGAGAGAACATTCGACAGATCGATCACGCCGGGAGAGATCAGCACTTCCTCCGCGCGGATCACTTCGCTGGTGGAGGTCTTCTCTTTCTGCACATCAGGACGTTCTGCGGTGACGACAACCTCTTTCTCTTCAACGACGGTTTCGCGCAGTGAGAAATCGACCGTTGTGGTCCTGCTCTGATTCACGATCACTTCCTGCTGTGTGACCGTTCCGAAGCCGACCATCGAAGCGGTGACGGAATAGACGCCCGGTTCAATGTTCAGGATGAAATAGAATCCTTCCATATCCGTAATGGCGCCGAGCTTTGTCCCTTTGATCACCACGTTCAATCCGGGGATCCCTTCTTTTGTTTTACTGTCGGTCACGCGTCCGGAGATCTTTCCGGTATTCTGGGCGAGAAGGAGTGTGCATGATAAGAACCAAAGGATGATGATATTTTTCATGTTCGTTACTCGTTGATAAAAATTCTTTGAGCATATGAAGATCTGCGGTCCTCATACGGATTGACGTTCAATGATCGTTCGCTGAATTGAAATGCTGCTGAGTGAATTGCCGGGATGGAATCTTGTGAAATGCTGTTGAGGGTAGAACTGATGATGGATCGGAATGATACGGGAAGCGTCTGTCGGGATGAATGATCGTGACGGGAACCGGAGGGTCGATGTTCCAAATGACATCCGGTCAGTCGCTGAGGCAACGACATGATCTCCCGGATATTGATCTCGGCTCGTCCGTTCATTGAGCGCACCGTGCAGTTTTCATCATAATTTGTTCAAATTGGATGGACATCACATATCATACAAGTTTGTGCAAAAAAAATAAAAGCAGGATCAATTGTTGGAGGACTGTGCCTTCAGCATGATCCGAATATGTTCTTCGGCGATAGCAAGATGCTGGTTCATCATTGCCCGTGCACCGACCGGATCGCCGTTGATGATCTCTTTGGCGATCTTCGTATGCCATTCAATGGCGGATTCCTGTGCATGATCATTGGTTGCATAGACCGATTTTTTGATCTCCGGCATCAATCGATGGATCGGTTCCAGGATCAGCGGAACGACCTGGTTCTTCGATGCATACGCGATCTGCATATGGAATTCCATGTCGAGTTTTGCCAGTTCGTTGGACTCACCGCTGCAGTTATTCAGACGGAAGATGTTGTCGTTCAATTTCTCAATATCCTCTTCCGTGCGATTCACCGCTGCGAATGCCGCAATGGACGGTTCAATGATCTGCCGCGCATGGATCACGTCCAGCGCATAATTGTGTTCAACTTTGAATTTCAGATACTGATGAAGCGGACCTGAAACGGTGTCTGCGGAAAGGTCCTTCACAAAGATACCGCGTCCCTTTTCGATCCGGATCAGTCCTTTTGCACCGACGATCCTCAGCGCTTCGCGGATCGCAGTACGGCTGACGCCGAATTGACTGGCAAGTTCAGCTTCCGAAGGGAGTTTGTTCCCTTTCGTGATCTTTTTGGTTTGAATTGCGTCTTCGATCAGATTAGCGATCTTTTTGCTGAGCAATTCCCGGTTTTCAACAGGTGCGAAAATAATCGGCCTCTTTGATGTTAACTTTAGCGGTAACTGAAAACCTGTAACATGTCATACAGGTTGGAACGGTGTAATTTTACGGTTTCTTTGATCTATTGTCAACAAAAAAATAAGTGGAATCACTTATTTTTCGCCAAAAATAGAGTTTTTTCTCTTGTTTGAGAGAATGATGTTTATTCGCAGGTTTTACGCAGGTTTTGGTTCAATCTACCCGCTGAGGGGCACTTTTCGGTCCGATACCGTTCTCGTTGAACGCTTCGATCGAGAAGAAGTAGGTCTTATCCTTATCCATTGCGGTAAAATAATACTCAGGATTTCCATACACCATCACACTCGTATAGAGTTTGTCCGGAGCAATACCGGAATAGATCACATACCCCGTCGCATCATCGGATTGTTTCCACTTCAGCCAGGCGTTGCGGCGTTCACTCTCTCCGCGGAGGATAATGATGTTCCTGACGCTGTCCGGTGCATTGCCATTCCCTTTTCCGAAAATGCGGAACCCGGATAATGCGAACGTTCCGGTCGGCACGTGATGATTCTCGATCTTGACATACCGCGCATGAACAGGTTTGGACAGTTCAACATAATCATGCGGAACATCTTTTTTGTTTTTGCTCTTATCGATCATGATACTCCATTTTTTTCCGTCAACGGAGTGATAGACCGTGTACTGATGATACGCATTCGTCTGCTTCCCCATAAGCTCGGCATTCTGGTCCGCGTAATTGATCTGCACTGCATTCACCGTGCACACCGCGCCGAGATCGCTCTGCAGCCACTCGCCGGACGCACCGCTCTTCGCACTCCAATATGTTTTGATATTCTCATCCACGGCATTGTTCGGCGCGAATCCTCCCAGGGTGGATGAGACCGAGACCGGTTTGTTATAATTCAGGAGCATCCATCCCGTGAAGGTGCTTGCACCGTGATCCTTTTTTGCGGCGGGAAGCGTGTACGGATAATCACCGTACGCCGTGTTGGTATGGAGTACACCGTCCGAATCGAAGAACGTTGGCCAATATCCTAATCTCCGTTCAAAATTATTCTTCACGCTGACGGCGATCGTGCCGACATTCCACCAGTTCTGATATTTATCCTGGAAGGTTGCACCGTGTCCCGTCCCCCGTGCGAATCCTCCCGCCTTTGACGAGAACGGATTGTGCGGCTGATATTCGAACGGTCCGAGCGGTGCAGTTGATGTATAGACGCCGTTGCCGTACCAGCTGAATTCCGTCCCCGGTGCTGCGTACTGAAGATAATATTTTCCGTTCACTTTGTTCATCCACGCTCCTTCGATGAACGGATAAAGGAACGTGTTATCCGCATGTTCGCCGAACCGTTCCCATCCGTGGATGCTGTCGTGAAGCCGGAGCAGTTCTTTCTTCTCCCCGATCGGTTCGAAGGTTTTGCGATTTAACTCCTGTCCCCAGATAGGACGGTCATTGCTCGAGCCCCAATAGATATAGAGTCTGCCGTCATCATCCGTAAAGAATGCCGGGTCCCATGCTCCCACCTGCAGCGAATCGACCGCTTCTTTCCACTCATCCTTCGTCGGATCGGTGCTCATCCAAATAGGGAATGATGTCGTGTGTGTCGATCCGATCACGATCATCGTATCGCCGATCACGCCGACCGCCGGTGCGCATAACTCGTCGTAGACCTT
>CALROS020000137.1:0-5601 GCA_943369855.1 Chitinophaga pinensis
GTCCTTTCCCTCATGTCCGGCAGCGGCTCGACGATGTTCGGGTTGTTCAATGATATGGTCTCCGCATTGAAGGCGGTCCAGTTCTTTTCCACAGAATTCTTCGTCCACATGACCGAACCGTTTTTTATCCCTGAACGTAATGACTAGAATTTTTCCTGCTCTCTTTATCACTGCTCTATTATTGTTGTCTTCCCTTTCCGCGCAGACCGCTGACACGACGCAGGCAAAAAAAGATTCTGTCATTCATTATACTCCAATCCCCGAACTCGGATCCATCGAACCGTTCGGGGATCCTTCCATTTCCATCCGTGAATTGGATATCACATTGAAAGAATACCGCTCGCTCTATGACGTGATCTCACGTGAACCGGGGGTATTCGTGCGCGACCTTGCGAGTCCCGGACAGCCGAACCAGATCGTGATCAACGGGATCGATGACCGGAATATTGCGATCATGGTTGATGGTATTCCTTACAACGACCACTACTCCGGGAGTTTCAATCTCTGGAACATCCCGGTAGACGGCATCGAACGGGTCGAATTCATTACCGGAAGCAGTTCGATGTTCTACGACGGACGATCAGTCGGCGGTGTGATCAACATCGTCACAAAGAATTTCAATAATAACAGAGCGATCACAAAACTGCGGTTCAGCCAGGGATTGAACGGATATTCGCAAACGGATGCATCGTTCGCGCAGAATATGGCCAATGGATTGAACCTCTCCTTTGCCTTGTCTCATTACGGTTTCGGCTCCAATAAGGAATATCAAAGCTACCGCGCACGGTTCAACAATTCCAACGATGATTCATGGATGATCCGTTCTAAACTTCGGTACAATGTTACGGATTGGCTTGATCTGACATTCTCCTATACCTATGACCGCTCATGGACAGGATTGTTCGGCGGTGTGAATTATAATCGTTCGAACAGCATTTTTGACGGCTTGATCGCATCGGTGCTGAGCCTTGAGTCATATCAAAAACAATATAACAGTCATTACAATCTTACCGCAGCATTCTATCCGTTCCAGGATTCGACCGTGCTGACCTCATTCACGGTCTATTCGTTCGACAGACTCCGCGAATACAGGAATGAAGAGAACCGGTCATTCGAACGGGATTCGATATTCACAAAACGCGATTTTGCATCGATCGGCCACGGTATAAAACTGAATCTGATGTCTCAGTATTCCGATCTTCGATTCATCGGATACGCTGATCTCGCCCGCATCCAATCGACCGATATCATCACTGCTGGATTGAAAGCGGAGATCCTGCCGCAGTCATTCTTTACTCTCACCCCGTTCGTCACGTTCAAGGATTATCAGCATAAGTTCATCGCTAACGGCGGAATCGATGCGACATTGAAACTGTCGAGCGCGATCCACCTCTTCGGAGGGATCGCAAGGAATATCATCAATGATCTTCCCGTAAATGGTACTGCGACAGTCGTACCGCAATCAGCTGTTGCTTATACTTCAGCTGAACGTACAAAAGAAACTTTCTCCATTATTGAAGCGGGCGGACGATTCATGACTCCCGGATTCTCAGCGTATGTCCGCGTGCAGCATATCGAGCAATACGATCCTATCATGTTCGACAGTATCTCGTTCACCAATTCTACGGCATACTATCATCCCGCCAAATATCAATTCGATGCGCTGACCGCCGGATTCCACACCTCGTGGAACGATTTTCATCTTGAAGGGACAGCATCGTATCTCAAATATCCTGCCATTACAAGGAACACTGTTTCACTCACACTGTTCCCGGAGATAACGGCGAACGGTTCGCTCTATTATCAAGGACTGCTTGCGAAGGGAGCGCTGGACCTGAAGATCGGTATCAGAGGAAATTTCTTTTCCAAGCAGACCGGCATGAGACCGTATGATGAATTCGGAGTGTGGATCCCCTCATCCGAATTGAAGTTCGGACCGAGCGGTTCTGCGGACCTGTTCATTATCGGAAAGATCGGCGATGCGTATGTCCATATCATCTGGGAGAATCTCGGCGGGAATCAATATCTACTTGCGCCGGTCTACCCTGTCTATGACAGGAATGTCCGGTTCGGCGTGTCGTGGGACTTTTTGGATTAACAGATTAAGAACAACCTTAAAATTAAAAAGATGAGAATTCTGAGATATAAGTCATAAAACATCGAAAGATTTCTCGCTTCGCTCGAAATGGAAAGGATTTGTATATTTCAGAGTTCTCAAGAAATATATTTTAGGCAGGTACAGATTAATTCTGTATAGTGCAGGATCGTTGATATGGAGTTACTTCTTTGCTTTGCGGACGATGAATTTCCGTTTTGACTTTTTACTTTTCCCTATTGCTGTAGTTTTCTTCTTCCCTCCGCTCTTCGGCAGTTTCTTCACCACCTCGTTGTACGAATGATCGATCATCTCATAGAAGAACCGTTCGGACAGTGAACCGTTCACATGAACAGTGTTCCAGTATTTCTTGTGCATATGGAATCCCGGCTGCACATCTTCATACCGCTCTCTCCATTCAATAGCCCGTTCCGGATCGCACTTTAAATTCACGGTCAGCGGCACGGCATTCACGTTCGTCAACAGGAAGATCTTATTGGAGACCTTGAAGACGAGCACCTCCTCATCGAACGGGAATTCCTCGGTGATCTTCCCCTCTTTATTCAGGCAATAATTGCGGATGGATTCAAGGTCGATCATATCGAATCACCACGAAGCAAACGGATCCGTTTGCGCGCCTCATCCGCAAAAAGTGAAAAAGGGAATTTTTCCAGGACCACTTCATACGCGGCGATCGCTTTTTGTTTATCCATCAGATCGAACTGATACAATTCACCGATCTTGAAATGCGTCCTGTCCTTTTCCGTGCTTTCCTTGTAATCCTCCAATAATTTCTTGTATGCTGCCAGAGCGTCGTTGTAATGCTTCAACTGTCGGTGATATTCGGCGATCTTCAACAGAACATCGTCAGCCAGCGGTGCTGTTGGATAGAGATCGATGATCGAAGCGAATTCCTTCAGCGCTTCACTCAGTTTTCCCTGCCGTGCAAGCAGTTCCGAACGGGCGAATTGTTTCAACGCGTCGGGGAATTGGAACTTATTCTCCGTAATGAAATACTGCAGCAATAAAGCATCGTTGGATTCATCAGCACGAAGATTCTCGGTCAACGGCTTGAGGATGGAAACTGCGCTGTCGAAATCACTGCTGAAGAACCGGATCTCGGCAAGTCGGAACTGCGCAAAATTCTTCTGGTCCTGACCTGCATATGGCGAATTGCTCATCGACCGGAATTTCGCCGCAGCAGCATCGAGCTTATTTTGTGCTATGTAGATATCCCCGATCGTCGAAAGGACTGTCGGGATCAATGCTCCTGCCGGTGTGACCGTCAGAACTGAATCGAACACCTGCAGGGCGCCGTCCAGATCGAACATTTGCTTATAGCGTATCACACCGATGCGGTACAGAGCATTCGCTCCGGTCGGAGACATGGTATATTCTTTCGCGAGCTGAGAATAGAGTCCGATCGCCCCGGAAAAACTCGGCTTCGTTTCCATCGGAGTGAGTTCCTGACGAAGCGAATCTTTCGCCACTTGTCCCCGCAGACTCAGTTCTTCGATACACCGCGCATATCCGAACCGGGCAGCAGGTGCAAATGATGCACGCTGATTATTTTTAATGGACTGCTGATACGCGGCGGCGGCGACAGTGAATTCATTCTCACGGAAAACTCGCTCCGCAAAGTTGAATAATTCCAGTCCCTGAGAACTGACGAGCGATTCCAACTTCTGTGCGGCGGTGAATGCGTCGGCGTACCGGTTCGCTTCCATCAACAGCCAGAGCTGCAGACGGATCAGCGGGACAGACTGTTTTTTCCGGAGCTCCTCGTCCACAACGGCTGCAGAAGCGTTCAATGCATCCGGCTTCGAAACGACCGACGCCAGACGTGACTGCACAAAATCGAACTGCTGTTCGTTCTGACGGATCATCAGAAGATATTCGCGTGTCATATTTGCATAGTCCATCATGAACGAATACAGATACCCGAGTTCACTGGCAAAAATGAATTGATCGCCGATTTCCTTCCTGCCCTGGACGTATGTTCCGATGGCTTTATCAAAGAGGCGCAGACCGACCTGCTCGTTGGCGACAATGCGGTAATAATTTTGATTTTTGTTCGCAGCGCGAAGGACAATATTCCAGACCGAATCGGACTGTTGTTCTTTCCCTGCGGTTGCGAAGATCCCGCCGATGTTCGACATCAGCGAAATATCATTCGGAGTCTTGCGAAGTCTATTGACGCTCAGTTGAATCGCCGCATCATATCGTTTCAGCTGAACATTTCCGCGGCGAACGGCGTCAAAAAAGAGGTAATTGTTCGAATCCGCTGCGAACAGATCCGAATAGATCTGCAGTGAACGTTCTATCTCCCCCTGCTGCTCCAATGCCTGGGCCAGCCGGAACATATTCTGCGCCTGATCCTGCTGCGACATAAGCGGAATAACAGAAACCAAAAACAATACTATAATACGGTGTCTGATCATATTTGAATAATATAACAATTTGACCGAATGAATACCAAATACTCCCAAGATCTGCTGAATTCGTTCTCATTGCATCCATCCCTCTATTTAAGTATTTTGAAAGCAGAATACATTATCCGAGTAAAAACGATTGCAAAAGAATATTGCGTTGCTTGGCTCCACCGGATCCATCGGCACTCAAACGCTGGATGTCATTTCACATTTTCCAAAAGATTTTCACGCTGTTTACCTCACCGCGAACTCGAACACCACTCTTCTTGCAGAACAGATACGCCGTTTTCAGCCGAAAGGCGTGGTCGTATCCACTGATCAGGCGGCGAAGGAATTGAAGAAGAAGATCACCGGAAGGATCGAGATCCTTGTCGGCGAAGAAGGACTGATGGAGATCGTTCAGCGGGCGGATGTGGACATTGTGGTCAGTTCACTCGTCGGATTCTCGGGATTGAAACCGACCATCAAAGCGATCGAAGCAAAGAAGAAGATCGCGCTGGCGAATAAAGAGACCCTCGTCGTTGCCGGTGAGATCATCATGCCGCTGGTGGAACGGAACAGGGTCGATCTGCTGCCGGTGGACAGTGAACATTCGGCGATCTTCCAGTGTCTGGTGGGCGAACTGCCGAACAAAGTGGAAAAACTGATCCTGACCGCATCCGGCGGTCCATTCAGGACGAAAAGTAAAGAGGAACTTCGGAATGTCACGCGCGAGCAGGCATTAAAACATCCGAATTGGACGATGGGAAGCAAGATCACGATCGATTCTGCGACATTGATGAACAAAGGACTCGAAGTGATCGAGGCGCACTGGCTCTTCAGCATGCCCGCGGACAAGATCGATGTGGTGGTCCATCCGCAGTCCATCATCCATTCGATGGTGGAATTTGTGGACGGCTCCATCAAAGCGCAGCTTGGCATTCCGGATATGAAAGTGCCGATCCAATATGCACTCACCTATCCATCCCGTTCCGCGTCGAAATTTCCACGCGTGCATTTCCCGAGTCTGAGTGAAATGACATTCTTTGAACCGGACAAGGACCGATTCCCCTGTCTACAGATCGCGTTCGATGC
>CALROS020000138.1:0-5568 GCA_943369855.1 Chitinophaga pinensis
TTCATCAAGGAATCCAAGATAGTTCACCCGTTCGATCTTCGGATGGGTCCTCAGGAATTCCGCGACGCGTTTTGCGTTCTTCGCCTGTGTTTCCATTCTCACTTTGAGTGTCTCGAGACTCCGGAGCAGCAGCCAGCCGGTCCACGGACCCGCCATATTCCCGAGGAATGTCCGCAATGTTTTGATCCGCTTGATGATGGCCGAGGAACCGAGCACGGCGCCGGCGATCACGTCGCTGTGTCCGCCGATATATTTGGTAGCGGAATAGAGAACGATATCTGCGCCGTGTTTCAGCGGATGCTGCCAGAGAGGACCGAAGTATGTGTTGTCCACGGCAAGGTACACGGTCTTTGCTTCAGTGGAATAATATTGTGCGATGTCCGTACATGCAGCGATATCGATAAGATCGTTCGTCGGATTCGCCGGAGTTTCGATGTAGATCATCTTCAGTGTAGAAGCGTGACCGCTCTCATTCACGATGTCGATGATCTTCTCACGCGACTGTCCCGTCTTGAACCGGATGATGTTGATGCCGAACTGCGTGAGCACATGCTGCAGCAGATGCTCCGTTCCGCCGTAGAGCGGCGAGCTGTAGAGGATGGTGTCGCCCGGTTTCAGGAATTCGAGCAGGACGGTGGAGATGGCGGACATACCGCTCTCGAATACAGCGCAATCTTCAGCTTCATCCCACAGCGTAAGACGGTTCTCGAGTACTTCAAGGTCAGGATTGTTGATACGGCTGTAGATGAGTCCCATCTTTTCATTCGGACGCTGGTCCCGTTTTCCGTACGCGACCTCGAAGAATGCTTTTCCTTCTTCGGCGGTCTTGAAGACGAATGTGGATGTCTGGAAGATGGGACACTTGATGGCGCCTTCGGACCATTCGGGATTATAACCGTAGGACATCATCAGGCTTTCGGGGTGGAGTGTTCGGTCGTTCACGGGAGATTCCTTTTTAAAATAGAATGATGATGCCGATAAGAGCATCTTACCGGCAGAATGCGGTGCGGAATCACTTCAGAAGTGAACGCGTGCGAAAGTGGTGATCGGTTGAGGCATAGGAACCTCGGAAAGATTTGTTGTACCGTTGACCATTGCTGTTCAGATCAACGGCGTCTGCAATAATATTTCAATAAAAATACAGGTGAAATGTTCGGTAAGCAATATCCAATTCAGGAAAGCAGAAATTGCGGAAGGGAAATCGGACCCGATTATCAGAAATTAACTTCCTTAGAACACCCATGCCGCAGATTCGGCGGATTTTCGCAGATGGAGATCATTCTTTGAAACGAGTTCTGTTATGATGTATGATTCACCGACCATGGGCGTAACGGAAGAATTATTTATTTGAGTCCGCTCGGCATTCTCGGTGAGGATAGAAGAGCTTCAAACGCTTCCCATCGTTTCTTTTCCGAAGGATTCTTCCCGCTCTTTTTTTCGATATAGGAGCGGACGAGTTCCTGACCGAGATTGTAGTTGATCACATAGCTGCGGTATTTTTCGATGAATTTGAGTCGCTGCTCTGCCCGCGCGGGATCGAACAACGCATACGTTGTGAGCCAATTCAGTGTCTGTTCTTTGGTGAACGTACCGTTCAGATATCCGCGAGCAGCTTCGTTACCGGCGTATGCGAGCTTCCCGAACAGGGACTGCACGTCGTAATACTGTTCCGCCTTCAACGGATCGAGTCCGGCAAGAGGGAAGAGGATCTCTTTCTCGAACTTCATCCGTTCTGAGTGTGGGAGGACAACTTCAATTCCGTAGTTGGCCGAGCCTTCGGCAATGAGCGATTGAGGACTGAAGAGAGGATAGACGCAGAATTCTTTCCACCCTTTTTTATTCAGCAATTCCGTTTCGAGCAGAACGTTGTAGACATGATGTCCGGGATATCCTTCATGCGCGGCCAGGTCCACCGCGCGGTCGATGAAGATGGGAAGATCGGTGTTCACCTGGATCAAGCTGTGGGAATTTCCCTGATACCAGTTATACCCGCTCCATGCTTTGTTGTTCACGTATTCCACAACGAAGCTCTCCGATGCCGGCAGTTCGATATATTTTTTGGTCCGTTTACGGCACTCGTTGATGGCGGCGGTGAAGACCGTATCCAGTTTTTCCTTCGGGATGATGAATTGATTCCTGAACTGCTGATACCGTTCGCCGATCGTCCCTTTTCCTGCGGGAAGTTTCTTGTCGAGTTCTTTCAGGATGTCCGTGAAGTGTGTTTCGGAGAATGTCGGCGGAACTGCATCGTATAACCTTTTCGCTTCCTCGTCGAACGAGTACTTCGTTCCCATAAGCATATCGATCTTCGCCGATGCCGCGGTCAGCTGTTTCACGAGATACGTTTTCCGAAGCGTCTGTGCAGCATCCCGTTTCGGAACGCGGATCCGTTTGGCGTGCGAAAGGATCGCTTCGGCGCGGTCCTTGAGCGCGGTGAGCTGCGGTTTCACACTCTTGGCGGTTTCCTGCCATTCTTTCGGACCGTAGTATGCATCCACATAATCCGCATCGTGCTGACCGATATCGAGCACCAGCCGGACGTATTGTTCGGCGACATTATCCATGGTGATTGGAGGAAGATGTTTCCGCTGAGCGAACGAAAACATGGTTACGATGGAAAGCATTGCTATGAATTTCATTCTGTTCCCGCATGATATAGTGTGTGTTCTTTTGCACGTCTCTCTGTTCTCTCAGATTTTAACTCTTCCTATGGACCATCGTCGGCGCCGATTGATCGGTCGTCATCAGGACGATGTTGTTCACATTCACATGCGGCGGACGGGTAGCGGCCCAGACGATCGAATCGGCAATATCGTCCGGCGTGAGCGGCGAGAGTCCTTCATACACTTTCTTTGCCCGTTCATTGTCACCGCGGAAACGGACAACGCTGAATTCAGTCTCGACCAGTCCGGGATCGATAGAAGTGACACGGACCGGTGTGCCGAGCAGATCCATTTTGAGTCCCTGCGACAGCGCGTTCACGGCGAATTTTGTGGCGGCGTAGACATTCCCTTTCGGATAGGTCCAATGACCGGCGACGGAACCGATGTTGATCACATGACCTTCGTTCCGTTCGATCATTCCCGGGATCACAGCGCGTGTAATATAGAGCAGACCTTTGATGTTCGTGTCGATCATTTCCTCCCAGTCCCCGATCGTTGCATCCTGAAAATTGTCGAGCCCGCGAGACAGTCCGGCATTGTTGACAAGCACAGAGATCTTCTTCCATTCATCGGGAAGACCATTGAGCTGTTGTTCCACCGCTTTTTGATCCCGCACATCGAGCGTGAATGCATGTGTCTTAACACCATAGGATGATTGAAGTTCTTTCGCCAGCGCCTGGACCTTCTCGCCCCTTCGGGCGCAGATAAGGATGTGAGCTCCGAGTTTTGCGAATTGAACTGCTGATGCTCGTCCGATGCCGGATGATGCACCGGTGACAAAGACGATCTTTTCTTTAAGGTTGGTCATAGTTTTTCAATGAAAGGGTAAATGATATTGTGCATGCACGGTCATGGTCAACTTATTACAATTTATTCCGATATGCCAATCCTATCGGCGAATACCGGATCGTCAATCCTGCAATGAACTGATTCCTGTTTCCCAGAGACGTGAAGAGACCGGGGGAGATCCCCCACAGATCGATCACACCCGGATACAGGTTCAGACGGAGCTTCTCATTGATCCTGTTGGAAGCCATCACTGAGAAGAGCAGGGAGTTATCACGGTCGTAATAGATCCCCGCCATCCATCCGAGTGTTACACTCACCGTGCGGGCCCCGTTGGTCACGTTCACGGTGCGGAGCTGCATTTGTGTTGTGCCGGCGGCGAAGGAGATGCTTTCGTTGTTCTTCATCAGGAATGAGAGTCCGAACAATCCGTTGTCACCGAAATGATAGAAAAGACTTGTCTTCGGAGCGAACGGCAGCCGGTATTTCATTACATAATATTGTCCGTGGTTCTCCAAGGTGTGGAATTCCGGATTCCACGCGGGCTGTCCCGGCCAGGTGGTCGTGTGAAGAGTCGTGCTGAAGAATTCCGCTACCGCATCCGACGAGAAGAGGATGACGCCGCCGATATCGAACAGGTACACATCCGCGATCGGATCGACGTTCGGTCCGATGAACGCATCAGTCTCCACCGCTTCGTTGATGAAGTGATACGTGGCGGCGGTGAGTCCGGCAAGCAGCGCGGGATACGGAACGTCATAGTACGCATACCATTCCGTCATCATGCGGTAATCGACCCCGCCGCCGATAAGATGCAGCGTATAGTTGGGGAACCATTGTGCTTTATCCAGCGAAAGACTTGTCGGGAATACTTCCTGACCGATGAATTTTCCCCAGCCGAACTTATTGATCTGTGTGAAGGGATCCTTCAGATTGTCCCAAAGGTTCCGGGCGCCGGTATTGAAATTGATCTTCGACAGCTGGCGTGAATGGGTGGCGGACTGGAGGATATCGAGTCCGGAGTTGATGATGAGTGTTCCCGGATTGACGAGTGCTTCGGAACCGTATTCCTTGCCGTGATAGAAGTAGTACGGATCCTGGGAACGGAGTGTTCCGGAAACAGAAAGCAGTAACAATAAAAGAAGAAAGGATCTCATCCGTTCCGTGATCGTCCGTGAATGGTGATAAGATACGATTGAAAAGGATGAATTGAAAATTGAATGTGAGAAATGTTCGAAGCGGAGTGTTACGGTTTTCCCGTCAGGTCCAGCATATGTGTTTCGGAGTTCTTCAGATACGGCTTGAACTGCGGGTCCTCGAGGGAGGAGAGTTTCTTGACGATATCCGCCAGACGGTGGCCGTTCGCCATCATCGTGTCGATATCCTGTTTCAGTTCGGATTCACGCGGAGTGCCGATCTTTTTCTTCATCACCTGCAGCGTGAGCATGATGATGCCGAGAGGATTGTTGATCTCGTGACCGACGGTGATGGCCAGTTCGGTGACCGCTTTTTGATGCTGGAATTTGGAGAGCTCCTGCTGTAGTGCAGTGATGCGCAGACCGACGTTCACACGTGCAACGAGTTCCTTATCGTTGAACGGTTTGGTCATGAAATCGTCCGCACCCTGTTCCATTCCTTCGATCTTATCTTCAGCGGAATCGCGGGCGGTGAGAAGGATGAAATACGCATACTTCAGATCAGCATGGTCCTTGATGCGCCGGCAGAACTCGGTCCCGTCCATCTTCGGCATCATCCAGTCGGAGATGATCAGATGCGGACGTTCTTCTTCGGCGACCTGAAGACCGTGCTCACCGTTCTCGGCGAGATGGACCTCGTATCCCAGCGCGGTCAGACGCTTCTGTAGGAATGACCGGATATAATTGTCGTCGTCAACGACAAGGATCTTAATTGCCATAACTCTCACTTGGTTTCGGGTAACACAGGCTGAACAAATATAACTTTTTCTTTATCAAGAGCAACTGTTCCGGCAGGAGCACCCTTCGGTTTGTGGATGTATTTCCGCTCCGTCATCGCCACCGGCACATGTTTAGCGTTCTTCATTTTGCTGTAATATGCAGCGATGGATGCTGCCTGCTCAACCGCTTTTTTGGTCGGTGTC
>CALROS020000139.1:0-5562 GCA_943369855.1 Chitinophaga pinensis
TCCTCACACAAAAAGATGCTGAGACGTTCTATACCTCGCTCTATCATACACTTCTCGGTCCGACCGTGTATATGGATGTAGACGGCCGATATAAAGGACTCGACCAGAACATCCACACTGCCGATGGATTCACCAATTACACTACCTTCTCGTTGTGGGATACGTACCGCGCGCTTCATCCTCTCTTCAACATCATCCAGCCGAAACGGAACGGCGACATGATCCGCTCCATGCTAGCGCATTATGACCAGAGTGTGCATCATATGCTTCCCGTCTGGAGTCATTACGCGAACGAGAACTGGTGCATGATCGGCTACCACAGTGTTTCTGTCATCGCCGATGCGGTAGTAAAGGGAAATGTCTCCTTCGATGCGGCAGCAGCGTTGAAAGCAGCCGTCGCGACATCGCATGTGAAATACTACGACGGACTCGAGTATTATATGAATATGGGATATGTTCCCGAGGATAAGAATTCCTCATCTGTCAGCAAAACGCTGGAATATGCCTATGATGATTGGGCCATCGCGCAGATGGCGAAGAAACTCGGCGAGCAGAAGATCTATAATGAATACATTACGCGGTCCGAATACTATAACAATGTCTTCGATCCCTCCATCGGTTTCATGCGTCCGAAGATGAGCGACGGAACCTTCCGGAAGAATTTCAGCACGCTGGAGACGGACGGACAGGGATTCATCGAAGGGAATTCGTGGAACTATTCCCTGCATGTTCCGCAGAATGTTCCGGGACTCATCAAACTCATCGGCGGGAATAAGAAGTTCTCTCTGTATCTCGATTCACTCTTCACTATGCACCTGCCGGACGAATTCTTCGCGCACAACGAGGATATCACCCGCGAGGGGATCATCGGCAATTATGTGCACGGCAATGAGCCGTCGCATCACGTGGTCTATCTCTATAATTGGACCGGCGAATCGTGGAAGACCCAGGAGAAGGTCCGCATGATCCTGAATACAAAATACTCCAACACGCCGGACGGTCTCAGCGGCAACGACGACTGCGGACAGATGTCCGCCTGGTATATCTTCAGTGCTCTCGGATTCTACCCCGTCGCCCCCGGTTCGGATCGGTATTCCATCGGCAGTCCGCTGGTGAAAAGTGCGAAGCTGGCGCTCGAGAACGGGAAAGTGCTATCCATCGAAGCGAAGAACCAGTCCGCAAAGAATGTGTATGTGCAGAAAATTTTATTGAACGGTAAAGAATGGAAAGAGAATTATTTCATCCACGCCGACCTGATGAACGGCGCCTCCATCGTGTATGAAATGGGCCCGAAACCAAACCGCAAATAGAACACGGATCGGACGGAAACAGCACGGATCCCCACGGATAATATTTGTAGGAACGTCTTAATAAGACGTTCCTACATAGAAAACACGGAAAGAATGCCTGCCCCGACGTTAGTCGGGGGATTTTCACCGATGAATATTTGTAGGACACCTTTTTTACCCGCCGTCATTTTGGCGGGTTAAGGTGTCCTATTTTTTTGCGCATCTGTAGGAACGTCCTAATAGGACGTTCCTACAGACGTTTTTAAAATAACAATGCCACGATTCATCATCATGGCATTGTGTATTCCCCGATATTTCTTATCAAACAATTTATTTCATTCGTATCGATGCCATGATCGCATCATCGATCTTCTGCGTGTTGTTCGTATCCAACGGATTGATCGGTACTCCGTTGTATTTGAACCAATTCGCGGTGCTGATCTGCATTGTGGCGGTGACATTCGCAGTCTGCTTATCTACCACAAGATTCGGCGTCAGGTCAAGTTTCTGTTTCACATCGATCTTCGAACGGTACGTGAAGAGACTGTCCTTGGAACCGAAATACGCGTGCCCTTCAACGATCACGCTGTACCGCTCCCCTTTCAGGAAATCCGCAAACGTGACCGTATCGGCCGGAACGGCAAGCGAGGACTTTTGTAGTCGATGGATATCGAATTCTATCCGTTTATACGTTCCCAACGGCACTTCGATGGCACCGACAGACTGCGAGGTCAAGATTGTATCTAACACCACCAGTATCGGTGTCGTCTTGAAATTCAGACTGTCCTCAGTAATGCTTTTGAATTTGATGTTGCGCAGACAGAGCCGTGCACGGGTGATCTTCATCGAATCGAATGCTGCTGTCCCCGAGTTCTTGGAAAAGACGGTAGTGAAATGCTGTGTGCGAAGAGTGATGGTACCGCTCGTTACATCCGGCGCCGGCGCATCATCCTGGCACGAATTGAACAGTACCATTGTGGAAATGATGAAGAGAATGGTGATCGAGATTTTCATGTTCATAATGATCGTATTTATACTCATTGTTGATCCTGAATATGATAGAGAACCGCGGTTCACCGCGATGTGATTTCAATCAACACTGTCACCCCATTGTGACCCGAATTTTTTGGTCAGCGTATCGGATAGGTCAGCACGGTGTTCCCGTCACTCTTGTTCGCCGCCTGCAGATTGAAAAGGAATGTTAAAAGGTTGAAGGTGGTTTTCGATGTCAGATCATTGTCAGCAATAAAGAACCACGCGTCACGGTAATGCACTTTCACTGCAGCGTCCTCGGGCTCTTTGTCCGATGTTTGGATCCGCATCACTCTTCCGAGCATCATATTCCAATCGAACACTCGACCGTCCTCATATTTCGTAACGGTCACCTTCCCTTGTTCTTGATGCTGCTTCGGAACCTCAACGGACTGAGAAAGATAGAACATGACAGACAGCAGTGAACGTCCGGTCAGTGCGATCTCGTCATTTGTGGAAGCGATGCGTTTCGCGGTCACTTTGAAAACATCTTTCGTCTTATCCAGTCCGAGCAGATCCTTTAATACAGAGATCGCGGAATCACTCTTTGCATCACCTGACCTCGTCATATACAGAAGGAATGACTGCCCGTCTTTCTCCATTTCGATCTGCAGCAGCCGTTCGTTCTGAAGGATCCTGAGCGCTTCACTCAGTTTCTGGAAGGATTCATAGATGGGAGCAAAATCCGGGGTCGGACCGGATGCATTCACGGCATTCTTCACACCGTTCGCCTGCTGAACGCAGCAGAGCATCAGCCGTTCCAGACTCCAGCCGGATTGTGATAACAGGAAGATAGTCGAAGGAGTCACCGGCGTAAGGAGCCGTTTGGCGAACTCTTCCCCCTGCAGCGGAACATACGTGACGGTCGGTGTTATTGAACGCTCACTGTTCACTCCGATGCCGGCAAGACCGTCACCGGAAAAATCGACGGATGTGTTGATCCCGCCGGAGGTCTTCGAACTCTGCGAAGAGATGACATTCCCCACTTCAAGAAACATCGGATTGTCCCGATACCGCATGCGGACGAGATTCAGCAGCATCTGCTCATCCCACGAACGGACCACCACGGAATTGAAATCGGAACGGTTCTTCATCAGATTCTCCTGATTGATGCGGGGAGAACAACCGGCGAATGCGAGCATGGATATGCACAGCGCAAAAAAGATTTTCGTCATAAGTGTCGATTAGGATTTGAGCAGCAGTTCGGAAAGATGGTACGGTGTATCTCTGCGCGACATGATGCCGCTGATGCCGTCGGAGAGGATCTGTTTCCGTTCGGTGTTCCAGAATGTCATGGTGAATTTGTCGCGGATGATCTCTTCAATGCGGGACCGCAGCTGATCGGCGCGGCGTTTCTCGAAAGTTCCGGAGTTCTTGAGATACGTCCGGTGACGTTCGATCTCCGATGCGATCAGGTCGATCCCTTTCCCTTCGCTGGCGGTGGACTTTACGACGTCCGCCATCCATGAATGTTCGTCGTGAGGACGGAATCCGAGGATCATTTTAATGGACATTACTGCCTGTTCCGCTCCGGGCCTGTCCGCCTTGTTCATCACGAAGAAATCGGCGATCTCCATCAATCCCGCTTTCATCGCCTGAATGCCGTCACCCGATTCCGGTACGAGAACGACCACAGTCGTATCCGCTGCACCGGCGATATCCAGTTCGGACTGACCTACACCGACCGTTTCAAAAAGGATGATCTCGAATCCGGCCGCGTCCAGAATGTCGGCCGCTTCACGCGTCTTCCTGCTCAATCCGCCGAGCGAACCGCGGCTCGCCATCGAGCGGATGAACACTCCCTCATCCATCTCCACATCGCTCATTCTCACTCTGTCCCCCAGCAGCGCACCGCCGGTGAATGGACTCGTCGGATCGACCGCGATGATACCGACTTTCAAATTCAGTGAGCGGTAATGTCTCGCCAGTTTGTTCGTGAGCGTGCTCTTTCCCGCTCCGGGAGGTCCGGTGATGCCGATCCGGTACGCTTTTCCCGTGAACCGGAACATCTCACTCAGGAACGCTTCCGCCCCCGCGTTCTCATTCTCCACGAACGAGATCGCCCGCGCGACCGTGCGGCGGTCACCGGCGAGGAGTTTTTGTATGTCGATCGGTTTTGTCATTAAGAGCAAGTGTTAGGTATAGGGCGTTAGGTCTTGGCTTTTATATCTTTCCCGTTCGTTCTTATCTGTTGTCTGTAATCTGATTTCTGATATCTGATCATCATTCTACACTCTCAATTAAATATTGTCAATTATCCATTGTCAATTTTCAATTGAGCAATTAACTCTTTAGTTCTTTCCTCTAAAGAACTCCACCGTCCGCTTCAATCCCTCTTCGAGACTCACGGTCGGCTTCCATCCGAGTTTTTCACTGATCTTTTTGGAAGTGATCACACTGCGCATCTGCTCTCCTGCTTTCGCCGGAATATGTTTCTCTTCGCAGGATGAACCGGTGAGCGTTCTGATGTGACTGAACAATTGATTCACATCTGTTTCGATCCCGGTGCCGATATTGAAGATATCCGAACCGTTATAATTCAATCCGAGCAGGACCCCCTGCACCACGTCGCCGACGAACACGTAATCGCGTGTCTGCTTCCCGTCCCCGTTGATGATCGGCTGCTCTCCCTTGAGCATCTTCTGCGAGAAGATCGCGACCACACCGGCATCGCCGTGCGGATTCTGTCTCGGTCCGTAGATATTCGCAAAGCGGAGGATCACATGATCGATGCCGTAGATCTCTTTATAGAAGAAGAGATATTTTTCCGTCACCAATTTCGTAATGCCGTACGGTGACAGCGGCCGCATCGGATGCTGTTCATCCGCCGGGAAATAATCCTGCTCGCCGTAGATGGCGCCGCCGGTGGATGAGAAGACGACCTTCTTCAATCCATGTTTCCTTCCGAGTTCCATCAGATTCAGGAACCCGAGCACATTCACCGATGCATCGAATTTCGGATCGGTAACGGACTTTCGCACATCCATCTGTGCGGCGAAATGCACCATCACTTCGATCTTTTCATCGCGGAAGATATTCTCCACACCCGCATCCTGAATGTCCATCGTATAGACTTTTGCTTTCGGATTGACATTCTCCTGCTTTCCGCTGGAGAAATTATCCAGAATGGTGACCGAATGTCCGGCAAGCACCAATGCATCGACGGTGTTCGATCCGATAAATCCGGCTCCGCCGGTGACTAAGATATTCATAGCTCTCCTTGTATAGTTAGTTGACCGTC
>CALROS020000140.1:0-5548 GCA_943369855.1 Chitinophaga pinensis
GAATTTTCCCGCCATTCATGGAGGCGAGAAGATCTGCTGCATAGTGGATATAATCTGCGCGTCCGGGGATCGGCGGACAGAGATAATTTTTCGGTATCTCCCAATAGGTAAGTCCGTAGTGCTGCTTCAGCAATACTGCATTGAGTGTACGAACTGCTTCCGGATCGGAAAAATCGATCGATTCTTTACGGTGTTTATTGATGAACAAGTATTGCTGGAGTTCCGGATGCGAGGCGATCAGGGACGGGAAATCGTATCGTCCCTTATTTCTGTTGCGGGGATGGAGTCCGTCCTTTTGTTCAATATCGGTATGTTTAGTATCCGATTTCACGATCGTAGATGAGCAGCACTGTCGATATCCTTATTATCAAGGACCTTCTTCGGATACCCATGCAGGGTTACAGTGATCATTGCATGACCGATGTTCTCCAATGTTGTTCCGTGTGACGGCAGAAGAGCTTTGAATAACGGGTAGAGTACCAGAAGCGGTTTGGCAAACGATAGTGTATGTTGCATTCCTTTGATCGGTTTTATGAATCCCGGACGGAAATTATACGCGGCTTTGAACGGAAGTGTGAGCAGTTCATTTTCGGTCTTCCCTTTGATCCGTGCCCATGTCACCGAACCGCGTTCCGTGCTGTCCGTTCCTTCCCCGGAAATATAGCAGAACGTCATTTCAGGATTCAATCGCGCCAATGTCCGGGCGGCATGCATTGTCAGTTCATAGGTCGTTTTTGTGTATTCTTCGACCGTCTTTCCAAGCGAGGTCGTTCCAAGACAAAAATAGCACGCCGTATATCCTGACAATTGGGATTCGATCCCGGAAAGGTCAAAGAAATTATTATGCAGCAATTCCCTCAGCTTTTCATGCTGAACTCCGCACGGTCTTCGTCCGATCACAAGAACGGACGAAATGTTTTGATCGTTCAATGCGGTGTGCAGCACGCCTTCACCCACCATCCCGGATGCTCCGAATACAATAGCTTTTATTCCCATAGAAGTTCTTCTCTGCTTGTTATTGAAAGTCGAATGAGGAAAGAATTTATTTTATCATCACCAGCATCATTTTGAAACGCTCGTGAGCTTTTACGGCATGCGGGATATTGGCGGGGAGTATGATCGACTCACCGGTGCTGACATGATGCGGTTCACCGGCGATGGTGATCACCGCCGTACCATCCGTAACGGAGATGAGCGCATCATACGGGGTCGTATGTTCGCTCAACTCCTCACCGGCATCGAATGAAAAGAGGGTGATCTGTCCGTTCGGTCGTTTCATGATCACTTTACTGACGATCGAGCCTTCGGAATAATCGACGGCAGTGCTCATGGAAATGACGGAATCAGGGAGTTTTTCATTCATTCAGCGTTCCTGGAAAGTATATCATCAATACTAATAGCGATCATTCGGTAGGCAAAAAATAGAACATAATTGGGCATACCTATCCGAAAAATTGAACTTTCTTTTTTGCTTCGTCACTCATCATTGACGGATTCCATGCCGGCTGCCAGACGATCCGAACATCCGCATCCGCAACACCGGGTAATGCAGCAACCCGTTCCCGGACATTATTGGCGATCTGCGTGGAAAGTCCGCATCCTTGCGAGGTCAATGTCATCTTCACACCGACCCAGTCGTCGATGATCTTTACATCATAGACCAATCCCAGATCCACGATACTGACCGGGATCTCGGGGTCATAGACATCCTTCAACGCTGCGTAGATTCGTTCTTTGGTGATCTCGATGGGTGTCTCTGCTGTCGGTTCCATGGTCCTCTTTCAATGTTCGTTTGAATGAATCGATTGTCTCAATGTACTAAATAGAACACTAAGAATATAATATGAGTTCAGCATCCCTGTCAAAAGATGTTATGACAGGAGGATGCCGTCATCACGAATTATTCCCCTGCTTTTTTTACGGTATAAGGGACAATACCGGCTGCATCTGAGTCGGCAGCCGATGAATAGAGCAGTAGATATCCCGTAATTTTTTCTTTATCAGTTTGATTGATCTTTGCTTTTAGGCTCATGGTATCCACAATGCCTTTCCATCGGTAACGATCGAGCTGACCGGGAAGATAGAGACTGTGGCATCCGGAACATTTTCGGATATACACCGCTCGTGCATCGGTAATCGATTGCAATGTCAGCGTAGTATCCGATTTCCTGAACTGCTGAAGGTCTGCTTCCGTCGGTTCCGGTAGGGATACCGCACATCCGAACAACACGGTAAGTGATATCGAAAGCAATGTTTTCATTTAGAATTGAAATGAGAGAAGTAAACGGGTCTGAAATTTTTCAAACTCGCCGAGATCAAGGTCTTTCGACGCCGTAGTGCCGCCGGTAAAACTATGCAGTTGAGGCAGGAACGAGAGTGTGAACCATACAGTCCCGGAGGCATAGGAAACCGTAGGACCGGCAAAGAGTGCGGAATGCTTCAATGAACCTGAAATAAAAATACTGTTGTTCCTTATCTCCAGTCCGGCGCCAAATCCATTTTCCGCGGTATATGCAGCCGCAATTCCCGGTTCGATCGATACTTCCTTCTCAATGGATTCCATCCCGTTCACAATGTCAACCGACGATTCATATTCGCCGGAGATATTGGCGGCAAGAAGAAAATGCTGAAACTGTTTGTCCAAGATCAATTTCGTTTCTATCCCGTACATATCTGTCGCAAGTGTAAATTCGCCGTAAAGTGCACAGCCGAATACATCGGCAGTTCTGTCCATGAATTTATATTTCCATTCATTCGAGATACTGACTTCAATGGATGACGTTTTCATTCCGCCGATGCCGTCTTCGTTATCGTCCTTCGTGCGCGATGTTGTATTAAGATAGAATGCTGACATCAGATTATCCGTAACGCCGATTTCAAATTCGATCTTCTGATCCAAGCGATGATAGTAGTAGCCGCGTCCCCGTCGGTCGGTATTCCATAGCTCGATCTCGCGTACTCCGGCAGGGAGGACGGAAGATTCGTAGGTATACCCGAATCGCCGCTCATTGGCGATGGTGACTTGTGTTGAAAGAAAAAAGGAACAAATGATAAGCAGGGAGTAGAAGGAGACGTGGTTCATGACTGGATGCCGGAAAAAAATGATCTGTAGTTAACGAATTAGTGCAATGAATGGTGAATGTTATTATTAATTCTGCGATGATGAATCTGAATGAAAGGTACCGCATTTTGTCTAGCAATCGGTCAACATACAACGGTTACATCGATGGAACTCCTATCGAGGAGTTGAAGCGTTATTCTTCGAGGGCTGCTTCATCAGTGCACAGGATGAGCATTGTGAATGTGCTTTTCGTCGTCGTAACAGTGAACGTATCAGCAGGATCGTGCTGATTACCACGATAAGAAGTGATATGAGTTCCTGCCAATCCATCAAGAAATTATCCATTGACCGATCCTGTATGTAAGGAATGTTCCTGCGTATGCCAATACCGTCATATAAGCGAATTGAACGGCAGGCCATTTCCATCCGTTGGTTTCTCTCCGAACGACTGCAACTGTGGATAAGCATTGCATTGCGAGCACATAATATACCATGATACAGAGTGCCGTTAGGAGTGTGAATGTAGGTGCTCCGGTGATTGGATCTTTATCTTTTGCCATTTGCTCTTTCAGCGTTGCCGATCCCTCATCCGCACGTTCTATATTATAAATTGTGCCAAGCGTACCTACGAAAACCTCTCTTTGCAGAAGTGAACTGATGATTCCGATACCGATCTTCCAGTCAAAACCCAACGGCTTCAATGCCGGTTCAATGGCATGACCTGCACGTCCCACGAAACTATGAGCAAGTTTTTCTGAGGATGTCCCATGTTCCAGTTTTGGATATGTTGCCAGGAACCACAGCACGATTGATACACCAAGAATGATCGTCCCGGCGTTCTTCAGGAACAGAATGGATCGTTCCCACATATGAATGAACGTATTCTTCAGCGATGGGATTCTGTAGGGAGGAAGTTCCATTATAAAGGCAGGTTTGGGTCCTTTCAGTATCGTACTTTTCAGTAATCGTGCAGTCAATAATGCGGTGATCAGTCCAAGCAGGTACATTGAGATCAAAACGACTGCCGGCAGACTCACGAATCCAAAGATCAGGATATTGGGAACGAATGAAGCGATGAGCAACGAGAATACAGGAAGCCGTGCGCTGCAGCTCATCAGCGGTGCAACGAGGATCGTGACAAGACGATCTCGCGGATTCTCGATCGTCCTTGTGGCCATGATCCCAGGTATAGCGCACGCAAATGATGATAATAATGGAATGAATGATTTACCATGTAGTCCTACTTTACTCATAACCCGGTCCATAATGAACGCTGCCCGCGCCATATATCCCGTGTCCTCCAAGAAACCGAGAAAGAGAAAGAGGAACAGGATCTGCGGAAGGAACGTGACCACAGCACCGACTCCGCCGATGATACCGCGGGTAATAAGGCTTTGCAGATCGCCTTCAGGAATGATCGTCGATACAGTTTGCGCCAGTAGGTCGAACGCAGTACCGATCAATTCCATGGGATAGTTTGCCCAGGTGAAGATCGTCTGGAACATCACCGCCATCAATGCAAAAAAAATGACAAATCCCCAGATCCGGTGTGTCAGGACCGCATCGATCGAATCATGGATCGTATTCTGTCCTCGGCGCATTGTTTGCCGTACGCTCTTTTTAAAGACACTGTTCGTCCAGCGGAATCGGGATTCGACGAAAACAGAGTGACGGTCTATTCCGGATGAAGTGAGATTTTCATGGTCCCTCCGGAGATGGGAAAGTGTCACATTGGAATATTCGTCAGAGAACGCAGAGACATTTTTCGGCGTTGACAGAAGTAATTGAGCTTCATGAAATGCCGCCGGCTCAGTCATCTTCTCGCTGTCAATGAGGATCGATACAAGTTCATTATGTTCCGTCCGTACCGTCTCCGGTAATTTCCATTGTCTGATCGTTCCGGTATTGATCGAAAGATCGTCGAACGCTGAGAGCAGTTCTTTCGTACCGATACCTTTGCTTGCGATCATCGGAATGAACGGTACACCGAATTCATTCTGAAGCATCGTTGTATCGATGGTTATCCCTGAACGTTTGATGCGGTCGATCATATTCAGGGCAACAACGGTCGGGACCTTCAGGTCGATCACTTGGCTGAGCAGATAAAGATTCCGTTCAAGATTCGTCGCATCGGCAACGAATATGATGATATCAGGCAGAGGTGTTCCTGCGATCTTCCCGAAGAGGACATCGGTCACTACTTTCTCATCGGGAGAATTTGCCGACAGAGAATACGTCCCCGGAAGATCGAGGACCGTGATCTCCTCTCCCCGGATCTGGATCTTTCCTTCTTTCTTCTCTACGGTCACGCCGGGATAATTGCCGACCTTTTGCCGCAAGCCGGTCAGTTCATTAAAGAGCGTGGTCTTTCCGCAGTTAGGATTTCCAATGAGGGCGATGGTTCTGACGGGACTTTTCGGGGGAGCTGAATTCATAGATACTGCGCAAACAATTCTAAGGACAACAAGTGATTACTCTTTGCTGGGC
>CALROS020000141.1:0-5543 GCA_943369855.1 Chitinophaga pinensis
GACTGTGCCGATCCTGTCTCCGTGGTGCGAGCGGATGTTGTGCCGAAGAATATCAACGGACTTGTCCATGCGAATATCCTCATCGCGAACCGGAACGACGTTCCTGTTGACGCCGTTGTGACGGTCCGTGTCTATAAAGCAAAGACGGATTCCGTCTCGCTTACCAAAGAGATCACAGCCGAACTGATCGATACCGAAGTCCCGGTCACCGGTGTGACAACATCCCCTGTATCGATACTGAAAGACTCCGTTGCGGAATTTTCAACGGATATTACAGTGACGAATCCCCAGCTCTGGTCCCCGAAGAAACCGAATCTGTACATCATGAAGGTGACCGTATCCAAGAACGGCAGCGTGCTGGATGAGTTTGCAACGCAGTTCGGAATCCGTACCGTTGCAACCGAGGGAGCGAAATTCATGCTCAACGGAAAACAGGCCTTCCTTCTCGGCATCGCCCGGCATGAGGACCATCCGAATTACGGACGCAGTCTTCCGAAGAATGTCATCTTCTCGGACCTGAGCCTGATCAAATCCATGAATGCGAACTATGTCCGCACCGGACATTATCCGAATCATCCCTACACATATCTTGCGGCGGACCGGCTCGGCCTCATGATCATGGAAGAGATCCCCGTGTGGTGGTTCGATGATGCTGTATCATGGGATATTCAGAATAATAACCGGCATATCCATCACCAGATGTTCCGCGAGATGGTATTCCGCGACTACAACCGTCCCTCGATCGCCATGTGGAGCACATCGAACGAATGCAAGGAAGTGACCGGAAGAGCGGTCTTCAACAAAGCGGTCCGTTCGGAACTGAATGCCTTATATCCGGACGGAAGACTCATCACCCAATCCGCGGCGGCGGACCGGCCGGGACCGGCGGATGCGTCGCAAAATGAGGTCGATGTGCGCGGATGGACGATGTACTTCGGCATCTTCCACGGCAGCACACATTTTGCCGGGACGAAGAAATTCATCGCCGATGCGGTCATTGCAGACCCGAACAAACCGGTGATGGATACGGAATACGGTTACTGGTCCAGCGAGAACGGAGCATCACAGAATGAACAGGTCGTTGCATTCGATTCGACATTTGCGGCGCTCTCGCTCTACGCACCGATCGATCAGAACGGAACACCGCGGGTGGACGCACCGCTGATGGGCATTACGTGGTGGTGCGCGTTCGATTGGTACACGCACCAGCAGACACTCGGATATCAAAGCATGGGTCTGCTGCGGATGGACCGTTCCAATCCGAAACCGGTCTTTACGAATCTGACGTCGATGTATAAGAAATATATCGGTTACACCGAAGGAATCACCCGGGCCGCATCGGATGCGCCGCAACATGTTCCCGGTTCCTTCGCTCTGCGCCAGAATTATCCTAATCCGTTCAACCCGTCCACGGTGATCGCCTATGATATCCCGGTACGGAGCAATGTCACTCTCACAGTGACCGATCTGCTGGGAAAAGTAGTTGATACACCGGTTAATACAGTCCAGGAGCCGGGCAGTCATACGGCTGCATTCTCCGCGAAGCATCTTTCCAGCGGAATCTATTTCTACACTCTGCGTGCGGGTGCATTCGTGCAGACGAAAAAAATGATCGTGATCAAATGAAAACATGTGCCGTACTGTTCCTCTTGCTGATGGTCCCCGCGGCGCTCTCCGCAAAGATCTATAAAGGCGCCGAATACCGCACCAAAGATTCCTTCCTGTACGGAAGATTCGAGACGCGGATGAAGTCCGCTCAGCGCGAAGGGATGCTTACCTCGTTCTTCACCTACAATGATAATTATCCCACCACACCGTGGAATGAGATCGATATCGAGATCCTCGGACGGTATACGGATGATGTGCAGTACAACGCCATCACTCCCGGAACGACGAATCATGTGGGACGCCGGCAGACGCCGTTTAATCCGAGTCAGGATTTCCATACCTATGCATTCGAATGGACGCCCACATACGTTGCCTGGTTCATCGACGGAGTGGAATCATACCGCCAGACCGCAGCACACATTCAGACGCTTGCATATGCTCAGAAGATCATGATGAATGTGTGGATCCAAAATGCGGTGAACTGGTCGGGACAATTCAATGAGAATTCCCTTCCCTCGTTCTCCTACTATGATTACGTCAGTTATGCTTCCTATACTCCCGGTACCGGTTCTGTCGGAACGGGGAACAATTTCACGCCGCAGTGGAAGGATGATTTCAATTCGTACGATGCCGCGCGGTGGGATAAAGCATCGCACACATTCGGCGACAATCTCTGCGACTTCATCCCGGAGAATATCGTGTTCAAGGACGGTGTGATGATCCTCTGCCTCACGAAAGAGGCGAATATCGGATTCACGGACATCGGCGCCCCGGGTGTGGCAAGCGCCCGGGCGGAAGCGGACGGAATCGTGGTCAATTTCTTCGAAGAGGTGGACAGTCTTTCCGCGGTCACGCTCAATAATTATCTCATCCTCGGCAATACGGTCACAAGCGCCGTCCTTTATTCCAATAAGAAAACGGTCCGGCTGACCGTCGCCTCGTATGATACGTCGACCCTCTCAACCTTGATCCTGCAGAATATCAAGGACAAGTTCGTCCCGCCGAACACACTTGGCGGAAGAAGTATCGGCATCACAAAGCCGAAACGGCTCACGTTCCCGCTGAAGATCAATTGCGGCGGCGTGGCGGTGAACGACTTCCTTCCGGATCAGATGTGGAATGCGAACCTCGAATACGGTTATCTGGACGGACAGCAATTTCAGAATACCAATACGACCAGCGGTTCCGGAGATCCGGCGGTGTTCAAATCTGAGCTCAACGGAACAGCCGAATACCGTGTGCGGGTGCCGAACGGAACATACGCCGTGTTCCTAATGATGAGCGAGAATTTCTTCACCGCTGCCGGTAAACGGGTGTTCGATGTTTCCGTGCAGGGGACGGTCGTTGAAAAGGACCTGGACCTGTTCGCCAAAATGGGGAAGGGTGTGCAATACCAGAAGGTCGTTCCGAATGTCCTCGTGACGGAAGGAATGCT
The DNA here is from genome assembly GCA_943369855.1 of Chitinophaga pinensis. Classification (GTDB taxonomy): domain Bacteria; phylum Bacteroidota; class Ignavibacteria; order UBA10030; family UBA8401; genus UBA8401. Next base: position 3,044 of record CALROS020000141.1, read on the forward strand.
CGATATCCATTTCATGTCCTCGGTCGATAATTCGGTGATCAACGGAATTACCATCATGCAGCTTTCCACAGGAGTGAACGAAACGAACACCACCCGCCCCGATACATGGCACGTCGGACAGAATTATCCCAATCCGTTCAACGGATCGACCGTCATTTCGTTCTCGCTTCCGGAAGAGCAGAATATCTCGCTGCAGTTCTTCGACATGCTCGGCAGAGTGGTGAGTGAACGGGAGCTCGGAATGATGCAGCAGGGGGACCATTCGTTTTCCTGGGCAGCGAAGGATTCCGAAGGGAAGGGACTTTCGTCAGGAGCGTATCTGTATGTCGTGCGGGGAAAGAATTTTTCTTCGGCAAAAAAAATGATCCTGGTACAATAACTCGGTGATGTTCATTGCGGTACCGTACAGGTGCCGTCGGACCAAACAGAAGAATTGATTACTCACATACGTCTATCCATATAAAGGAAAATCTATGAAGCTCGTACTTGCACTCCTCGTGTGCGCCGCAGCATTCTCGTTCTCCCAGTCCGGGAACGGTGATGTTGACAAACAGGTGAAAGCACTCCTGAAAAAAATGACCCTCGATGAAAAGATCGGCCAGATGACGCAGGTGGACTATGCGGCGATCGACAAACACCGCGATGATCTTGTGAAATATTCCATCGGTTCCATCCTTTGGGGCGGAAGTTCCGAGGTCCCCGACATCACTCCGAAGGGGTGGGCGGAGCAGTACGACATTCTGCAGCACTACTCGCAGCTGACGCGTCTGAAGGTGCCGATGATCTTCGGTATCGATGCCGTGCATGGACATAACAATGTGAACGGTGCCGTGATCTTTCCGCATAATGTCGCGCTCGGAGCGACCGGAGATGCTGCGGTGGTGGAAAAAGTCGGGATGATCACTGCTGCCGAGATCAAAGGAACGGGGATCCAGTGGGATTTCGCACCGTGCGTTGCGGTGGCGAGGAACGAGCGTTGGGGACGGACCTACGAAAGTTTCGGCGAAAATCCGGACCTGGTGAAAAGACTCGGCGCGGCTTATGTGAAAGGGATGCAGGGAGCACAGCTTTCCGATAAAGCGTCGGTACTGGCATGCGTTAAACATTTCGTCGGGGACGGCGGAACCACCAACGGCAAGGATCAGGGAAATACGGAAGTCGATGAAGCGACACTTCGTTCGATCCATCTTCCCGGATATGTTGAAGGTGTGAAAGCCGGTGCACTCTCCATTATGGCATCGTACAACAGCTGGAACGGGGTCAAGAATCACGGCAACAAGTATCTCATGTCTGATGTCCTGAAAAAAGAACTTGGGTTTAGCGGATTCATCGTTTCGGACTGGGCTGCGATCGATCAGATCAATCCTGATTACAAAAAGGCGATCGAACAATCGGTGAATGCAGGACTCGATATGGCGATGATCCCGAACGGTCCCGGACAGTCGAACAATTATATCGACTTCATAACAAAGCTGAAAGAATTGGTGAAGGAAAAGAAAGTGCCGATGAGCAGGATCGACGATGCGGTCTCTCGCATCCTGAAAGTGAAATTCGCGATGAACCTCGACAAACAGCTCACGGCAGATAAAGAATTGCTGGCGCAGATCGGTTCAACGGAACACCGTGCGGTCGCACGCCAGGCGGTACGTCAGTCACTTGTGCTGTTAAAGAACGATAACAATATCCTTCCGCTCTCAAAGAATGCCAAACGCATCCACGTCGCCGGAAAAGGTGCCGACAGTCTTGGACTGCAGTGCGGAGGATGGACGATCTCGTGGCAGGGTGACGGCGGCTTTGCTGTGAACGGCGGAACGACGATCCTTCAGGCGATCAAGAACACCGTCTCAAAAGAAACAAAAGTTTCGTATTCGGTCGACGGAAGCGGAGCGGACAGCTCGGATATCGGAGTGATCGTTGTCGGTGAACGGCCGTACGCTGAAATGTTCGGGGACCGTGAGGACCTTGCGCTCTCAGCACAGGATGTTGCCGCGATCAACACGATGAAGGCCAAAGGTATTCCGGTCGTTGTCATCCTTCTGTCCGGTCGTCCGATGATCATCGATCCCGCACTGAAGAGCAGCACCGCATTCGTCGCCGCATGGCTTCCGGGAACGGAAGGCCAGGGCGTTGCGGACGTCTTGTTCGGTGATTATTCCTTCACCGGAAAACTCCCGCACTCATGGCCGAGATCCATGCAGCAGATCCCGGTGAATGTCGGCGATGCGGCATACGATCCGCTCTTCCCGTACGGATTCGGTCTATCGACGGTTGCAACAGGAGCAATGAAATAGTGCGGATTGCTGCAGCGAAATTCCGCACATCGGCAACAATCGTATGAAGAACGGGATCATCTTTTTTGTAACGGCAGTGCTCATATTCGCATGTAACGATCCCGTCAGCGAAGTAAAGAATACGCCCGTCCCAGCTCCGGGTGATTCGCTTGTCTGGAGTGATGAATTCAACGGTGCCGGACTCGATCTTTCCAAATGGAATTATGAGA
>CALROS020000142.1:0-5507 GCA_943369855.1 Chitinophaga pinensis
CGGGAAACGGTTCGGACCAGTTCAATCTTTCGAGTGTTTCATCGAAAGGATGGACCCGTTCATTCTATTATGATGCGAACGGCGACGGAACATTGCAGGGGACTGAGATCACAGCAGGTGCTGTCACACAGACTCCCTCGATCGCTGCGGATGGAACGTACAAATTATTCATCCGTGTCTTTGTTCCGAAAGATCCTTCGCTGAATGGACAGGTCGATACCACAACATTGACGGCGACCTCCGTTTTTGATGCGGCAAAGACCAATACATCGCAGGCAAGGACAACAGTGAACACTGTCAATTTCTCGAACATTGCATCCGGTTGGAGTGTCACGCCGACAAATCCGACACCCGGACAGAATGTTGTCTATTCCATCACCATCACGAACAGCGGAAGTGTTGCAGCGACCGGTGTTTCGTTCAACGATCTGTTCAATACGTCTCAATTCTCGCTTGTCTCGGCCAGCACATCGCAGGGAACGGTGAATACATCCGGCAATCCGGTCACATGGAGTGCAGGTACGGTAAATCCCGGTGCGTCAGTGACGGTTTCGATTACTCTTCAGGTCAACAACGGATTGGTGAACGGAACAGTTTTGAGCAATACTATCGGTGTGTCGTACACCGTCAACGGTAATACATTCACGGCGACCTCGAATAATCCTTCCGCTGCTGTCGGTATCATCCGCGGAGTACAGATCTCTCCGCTGACATTCAGCGCGGCGAAGGAACCGGAAGATACACTGTCGTATCCCCTCACGGTGAAGAATAGCGGAAATGCGAAAGATGTCCTCGAAATGTCGTTCACGTCCACGAAGTCGTATACATGGACCTTCTTTAAGGACGTGAATGCGAATGGCGCGTTGGATGCGGGCGATGTTCAGTTGACCAACACCAACAGCGCTGCAGGGGTCGATGTGGACTCCATATCGGCGTATGACAGCGTAAAAGTGCTGGCACGTCTCATTGTTCCATTTGTGAAAACTGATCAGACGCAGGATGTTGCTGTGTTCAAAGTGACCTCCGGTGCTGATGCCGCAAAATTCCAGAATGCAACGGGAACAACAACGATCAATACTCCCGATGTCCAGCTTGTCCGCAGCGTTCTTCCGGAAGGGAACCAGATCCCGGGAACGGAAATGACGTTCACTGTCACCTATAATAATGCGGGACACGGAAAAGCATACAATACCGTCATTACGGAAACTGAACCGGACAGTATGACCTACACCGCGAATTCCGTGAAGATCAACGGCACCGCAAAGACCGATGCCGCTGATTCCGATGAGGTTACCGTGTCGACTGTTTCCGGAAGGAAGGTCATTACCATCAATCTCGGAATCCTGAACGGACTCGCCGCGGAAGGTACAGTCGTCTATAAAGCGACGGTCAATTAATACAACAACTCATATTCATGACGACTCGAAGTAAAATATTCATCATCGGTTCCCTGCTTGTAATGACGGTTGCAGGATTGTTTGCTGCCGGTACGCCAGCAGGAACGGTGATCCAGTCCCGTTCTCGCGTAACGTTCGCTTCCCGCAGTGGTGCGTATGTTGATACGGCGTATTCCGCCGTATTGACTATTACTATTGCACAAAAGAGTGCCGTTAACATCACTCCTGCTGCCAATGCAGTCTCAACGGCAAGCGACAGCACGAATGCGGATTATGCAGTGTATGTCATCAACTCGGGCAACGGCTCTGATGCTGCAAAACTCTCTGCTGTTTCTTCACGCGGCTGGTTCACGCAGATCTTCAAGGATGCGAATGCGGACGGGATACTTCAGCCGGCTGAAATATCTTCTGGAACGATCACCCAAACTCCTTCGATGTCTGCCGATGCTCAAAGCGCAGTCATCATCCGTGTAAAGGTTCCGCGCAATGAATCACTGAACGGTGCGAAAGATACGACCACGCTCATTGCTCGCTCGAACTTCGATAGCGCTCAAACGAACATCGGTAAATATATTACGGCCGTCCGCACGACAGGACTCGATCCCGTCAATCCAGGATTGACCGTCAACGATCCGTCGCCGTCATCCGGACAGCAGGTGATCTATTCATTCACCATCACGAACAACGGAACGGTCTCTGCAAATAATGTGAACATCTCGAATCTTTTTCCTGCGGGATTGTCCTTCGTATCGGGTTCAACATCGATCGGTTCAGTGAACGGATCTGCAAATCCGGTGCTGTGGTCGATCGGTACACTTGCTCCGGCGCAGTCAGTCACTGTAACGGTGACATTCCGGGTGAATAATGGTGTCCTGCCCGGAACGATACTGTCGAACAACTTCGGAGTCACGTATTCATCCGGTTCGAACAATTATGCAGTTCAGTCCAACTCCGTTCCTGTTACAGTCACAGGTGTATTGGAATACGGCATTCAGATCGTTCCATTCACGACTTCTTCGGTAAAAGAACTGGCGGACACGGTCACGTATAGATTCAAAGTGAGAAACTCGGGCTCGTTCAGGGATGTGATCGAGCTTTCGTATACGACTTCACAGTCTCTCGATTGGAAGTTCTTCCGGGATGGAAATAACAACAGCGTGTGGGATAAATCGGATCCGATGCTGACGAATACGAATGATTCCGCCGGTGTCGATCTGGACAGTGTCGCGGTGGGGGACAGTGTTCGCGTGTTTGCTTTGTCCGTCGTTCCGAAAAAGAATGAAGATCAATTGAAAGATTCCCTGAGAATCACCGCAGCTTCTGCAGGTGATCATTCAAAATCCGTCGATGCAGTAGTTGTAACAACGTTGAACGTTCCTGTCATCGCGCTTGAGAAAACGGCGTTCCCGGTTGGGAATCAGCCGGCCGGTTCAGTGATCAATTATCTGATCACATACAGAAATACAGGGAGCGTGGCGGTCAGCGGTTTCTCCGTGGTCGATTCAACACCCGATGCGACGAAGTACGTTCAGAACAGTGTCAAAGTGAACGGGATCTCCGAATCCGACAATAATGGGAATGTCCAGGTCACGTCGGATCAATCGAATAATTCTGTCATTACGGTATCGGTCGGTACACTCTCGGCCCGCTCGTCCGGCACCGTTGAATTCAAAGTGAAAATCAAATAGAGATCACGATAATGATGAACGCAGTTCGTACATATGTATCATCGCTGAAGTTCGTGGTCTTCTTGTCCGTTTTGTTGGCAGGGTGGACGCTCACGGCGTTCTCCCAGACAGCACCGAACACCGTCATCACCAACACAGCGAAAGCCCGATTCCAGTATAAGTCGTTACCGAAGGATTCGGTCAATTCAAATACCATTCAGTTCAGCGTCCTTGAAGCGCCGAATTTCGAGATGTCCATCAGCAATCCCGACAGCTTCGTCTTCGGGAAAGAGACCGTCACCGTCCGCCTTGTCTACAGGAATATCGGAAATACTTCCGCCGATAGTGCGACCATCGACGGTATGCTTCCGCCGGCCGGGATGCGGTTCGTTCCCGGTTCAACATCCGGTGTGATCACAGGAAATACCGTTTCCTGGAAAGTATTCAATGTCGCTTCCGGGAAAGCGGATTCGGTGAAAGTGAAAGTGGTCATCGACAGTACATTATCCGTGAACACCGAACTGAATTTCGATGCGGACCTTCTCTGGCAGGCATCATCCGTTTCTGCATCGAAGATCTTCGTCGTCAGTTCCTTCCCGAGAGTGTCGCTTTCAATGGCGTCATCCGCATTGGTCATCGGCTCCGGCAGGACCGCTGCATATACGATGACTGTCTTCAACACGGGAAATATTCCGTCGCAGAATACCGTGCTGTATGATACGATCTCATCACTCGGCAATTTTGTGAATGCTTCCTTGACACCGGACAGTCTTTCATCTGACAAGCGTCTCCTGAAGTGGAATCTCGGTTCCATTCCTGCCTTCTCATCGAAACAGATCGTTCTGACCGTTGCCGCGTCTCCCAATATCGGTCTGCAGTCGATGAAGAACAGTGCCTACGCATTTGCATCGAATGTTGCGGCTGGTGACTATGCGTCCATGACGACCGGCATTGTACCTGTCCGGCCAAAATCGATCACCGTTGTGGCTGACCCGGTTTTTGTGTGGGGCCAATTGAATAAGGACAGTTCAAAGATCACTGTAACAGTAAAGGATTCGCTCGGTGAACTGATGCCGGACGGGACTCCCGTTCAGTTCAGTGCAACGTTGGGAACATTCTTCAATAATTCATCGACCATCTCTGCTGTATTGAAAGATGGAAGTATCTCTGCATCCATCCGTTCGGTGAATGTGGACAATGATATTCTTCATTCGAAGATCACCGTTGTCGCCGGCACATCATCCATCGGTACTGTCTCAGATACGACCGGCGTGTTTCTGTATCCCGGTGCCGTCACAGGTATGGTCGTGAACGGGATCAACCGTATTCCGTTCAAAGGTGCGATCGCTCGGGTATTCAATTCCTCGAATAATATTGTCGGTACTGACACGACGAATGTGTTCGGGAAGTTCTTCATTCCACTCAGTAAGGACGTCAAGAAATATCTGTTGGAAATTGTCGTGCTCGATAAATTCGGTGATTCCATCCGTGCCGTAACGGATATCGATCCGACACGATTCCCGCTGCCGCCGATCGTCATCCCGAATATCATTTCAGGCCGCATCGAATATAAAGTGAGCGGTGACCCCGTCCCGGCTGAGAATGTCAGCGTCTTTTTGGATTCGATCGCTTCCGCCCCGAAATCGGCGCCGAAACGTGCAGGAAGTTCCCGCCGTTCATCGTTGCAGGGGACTTTGATCAGAGTGCAGGAAGTTCGCACGGATAAAGGCGGGAAATTCCGCTTCGATAATCTTCGTCCGGCAAAATATGTGATCTCGGTAGACTCTGCACAATTCCCGAATTTCACCGGATACACATTCCTGTCGGATACCGGCAACGGTACATTCACCATCAATCTGAGCCTGCAGATCGTTCTTGATTCTTCTGTCACGTTCACAACGTCAGCTCCCGCATCCGCGAATGCCGGAGATACTGTCCGCGTCGGTATTGAATTGACGAACAGCGGCAATACCGTACATAACGCCGTTTCCGTTACGGATACGCTTTCCTCATTCACCACATTCGTGAATGCGTCACCCGGAAAATTCTCCTCCGTGACCTACGATTCGGTCAAACGTATCGTCCGCTGGTACCGCGATACACTATCAACGCTCGTCAATGATTCATTGACACTGCGGTACGTCGTGGCGAAGAATATCCCGGATAATACTCAGATCATCAACCGACCATGGTTCAATTCACATATCCTTACGGCGAATTCAACAAAGATCACGACCGTTCGTTCGAACGGTGTGATCCAATTCTCGAATACGTTCGCTGTCGCACGGGATACGATCATAGCAGGGGACAGCATCAGCCATATCTTCCGGTTCCGGAATGTCGGCACGGACAGCATCCGGGGATTGAAGATCGTCGATACGCTCTTCTCGGCAGGACTCAGCGGTATCTCTCTCAGTAAATCAGCGCTGGATTCGACGAAGAT
>CALROS020000143.1:0-5497 GCA_943369855.1 Chitinophaga pinensis
CGGGAGACGCGCTATCTCTTCCTGTGTGTCGCCGGACGGCGCATCCCTCGTCTTTACGTACGAAGGGGACGGCACGGTGAATCTCGGAAGGGTGGACAGCGCAGGGAATAATTTCCGACAACTCACGGCCTTCCATAACGGCGAACAGACCTATAATCCTCACTGGTCACCAGACGGGAGGACGATCGTCTTCGGTTATTCTATAAAGGATGGTCAGGATGTTGCTTCGGTCCCAAGCGACAGCGGCGCAGTAACATTCGTCGAACCGGGCGAGGATGATGCGCGCGATCCGGTGTTCATGCCGGACGGCAAAAGTATCATCTTCGCGTCGGACCGTACAGGGATCTTCAATCTGTATCAAAAGGACCTCACTTCCGGTTCTGTTCAGCAATTGACCAATGTGCTCGGAGGAGCATTCATGCCGTCTGTCTCTTCCACCGGGGCAATTGCCTATTCGCTCTATACTTCCAAAGGATATAAACTGAAGATGATCGATGTGCCGACGCCGGCGGATTATTCCTCATCGTCCTACGTGTATCAGCGTCCCGCGGCGAAGACAGATATCGATCCTTCACTTGCAAGGAATCAGTTCGATTTTGCTGCGCTCCGCAACTACAACGACAATGATGTTCCGCAGGCGGAAGCCAAGCCGTATAAGAATATCTTTACCACAACATCGATCATTCCGTTCCTGCGCATCGACAATTACAATACCAAGAGCAGCGGACTCGATTTTTTGAAGCCGGGCTTCTATTTTGTCTCATCCGACATGCTGGAAAAATTCAACATGTTCGGAGGAGCGGCGATCAATCACATCTTCGAACGCGACCTGTTCCTGACATTCGAATACCGGGACCGTGTGTTCGGTTTTCATCAGCTGGGACTACATCCGACATTTTCGCTGGAACTGTATAATGTCTCGCGCAAGAGCACCACGCGGTTCGGACTGGGGAACGATACCATCTCCACCGGAACGACATTATCATTGTTTGAAGTTGATTTCCTCATTAAAGGTCACGTTTTCTCTCCGGCGGATGTTCTGACACTCTCGTATTCCCACAGCATCTATTCTTCAGGATTTGATTTCTTTATTGTGCCCGGCGATGAAACGCATGCACCGACACCCGCGTCCGCGTCCAAAGAAGATTATTTCATCGGGAACAATCTCTCGCTGCAATGGAGGATCGAAATGATCATTCCGTCCAGAACGCGCGAGATCAATCCGGTCGGCAGAACATTCGCATTCAGACTCGATCAGGAATTCAATAAATTCACCCGTGAGAATGCGGATGGGTATTCCGAAGCAGAAGTGACCGAGACCGGCGTCCATCTGAAATTATTCCCGTATACATTCTCCCGGCTGGAAGCACGGTATACCGAACATCTGAAACTTCCGTTCTGGAAACACACGCTGTCGGTCACACTTCGCGGCGGAACGATCTTCGGTCCTGCTCAGCCTGACTTCTTCAATTTCTATGCCGGCGGTCTTGTCGGTATGAAGGGATATCCGTTCTATTCCATCGAGGGAAATGATCTTGCAACGGTGAATGTCGCATACCGTTTCCCCCTTTGGGAGAATATCGACTTCAGGATATTCCAGCTGTATTTCGACAGACTCTACGGCGAGTTCCACGCGGACCTGGGGAATGCCTGGAACGGAACACCCGATATCAGGAACTTCAAACGCGATGCGGGATTCGAACTGCGTCTTGATGCATTCTCGTGGTATGCATATCCGACGAGAATATTCTTCAACGGAACGTACGGGCTGGATTCATTCAGCTACAACAAAAGGAATATCACTGCGAATTACGGGAAAGAATGGCGGTTCTATTTCGGTGTGCTCTTCGGTTTCGATTTCAGCAACGATATCAAACGACTCGTGAGGGATTTCAATGGGCAATAAGTTGAACATGCTGATCCTGTTCTTCATTTCAGGAACGATCATTCTGTCTGCCGGTGAACACACATTGACGGGAAATATCCGATGGGATATCCTGCAGACAATGAATGATTCCTCCGCTTCAGGGAATCCGGTGATGGCAAAAGGAATTGAAAAACAGAATCCGATGCTCAACGGTCTCTTTTCACTCATCATACCCGGTGCAGGACAGTACCGGTCGGAACATTATACAAAAGCCGTCGTGTTCCTGGCGGCGGAAGCGGTGTTTGCATCATACGCGGTCATCAGCAATAGGACCGCCGATAAGCGGACGGCGGATTTCCAGCGGTATGCGGAAGCGCATTGGAGTCCGGTGCGGTATGCAAAATGGATCGAACAGCACGGGGTGGTCGATTACAAACCGAATCTCCCGACCAGTATGGATTATTCGAAGATCGCGAACAATGATTTCAGCCAGATCAATGCGTGGGAGCGGGGAGATTACGGGAATCATACGCTGGGGTTCTCCCATCAGTTGCCGAAATTCGGAGAACAGCAGTATTATGAATTGATCGGAAAATATAATCAGTTCAAATTCGGGTGGGACCAATATCCGCAGGATGCAAACGGAGTCCCTGTCTCAGATGCCGGCCGGTATGATGAGATGGTGCCGCAGCAGCTGCTGAACTATGCAGCGGACCGAGGTAAAGCGAACGACTATTATTATGCAGCAAGTTTTGCGATGAAAGCACTGTTGATCAATCACATCCTCAGTGCATTCGATGCAATGCTCTCCACCGCAAGTTTCAATAACTCTATTGTAGCGACAGTGCAGGTAAAACCGATCCAGAGTCCGGAAGGGGAGCGAATGATGTCGGAACTCAAAGTGAGCGTGGGATTTTAACAGAGCACCGGTAGGAATCAGGAAAAAAAATCCGCACCATGTTACACGGTGCGGATTTGTTGTTTAAAGGAACAATCGACTGTTATTTGTTCACGCGAAGGATGTTCACCACTCCTGCCGTGAAGAAGACGATATTTGCCAGCCACGCAGTGAGCAGAGGATTCAGGTCCCCGTTATAGCCGAACACATTGCTGATCTTCATGAAGACCAGATACATGAAGACGATCGCCGCCGACACGCCGACCTGGATCGCGATTCCGCCTTTCCGTTTCCCGAACGAGAACGGGATGCCGAACAGCACGACTATGACGCTTGCGAACGGGAACGCCACTTTGTTGTGGTAATCCACCATCCACCGTGCAACATCATTGCCGCTGTTCTGCTGACGGGTAATGAAATTGGCCAGTTCCGTATAATTCATCTCTTCCGGTTTCTCCACTTTCTTCACGATGTCGGTCGGTGCGAATGTCAGATCGGAGAACGTTATCTCGTCGAACCGTTCAAGTTTCTCACCGGTCGGATTGAGAACGCGGTGTTCGCCGATGCGCATCGTCCATTTCTGTTTCGTGCTGTCCCATGAGAACTGCAGTCCGTCCCACCGCTGTGCGATGGAGTGGAGGGTCGAGTCGGTGAATTCCTGAATGGAGGTCCGCGTGCCGTTGCCGCTCACTCTGTCGAAGAACGCGATATAGACGATCTTCCGTTTCCCGTCCTGCAGATAGATATTCGTCCGTGCGGTGGATTCAAGGTTCTTATTCAGATATCTCCGCTCGATGGAAAATTTGTGCTGGTTCGCATACGGAACGATCCAGCCGTTGAAGTAGACCGATGCCAGACTGATAAAGAGAACGACACTCATGATCGGGAGCATGTATCGGTAGATGCTCATCCCGCCGGCTTTCATGGCGGTGAGTTCATTGTTCGAAGACAATTTTCCTGTGGTGAACAGACTGGCGAGCAGCACAGCCACCGGTGTCATCAACTTGATGATCTCGGGAAGGAACGCGAGATAGTACTGAAGGATGATGGGATTGGCGACATTATTGTCGAGAAAATCGTCGAGATTCTCCATCAGGTCGATGATCACGAAGATGGCCATGAAGGTGACCAAGCCGAAGATGGTCGTGATGATGAATTGTTTCAGGATGTACCGGTCAAAGATCTTCATCATGTGAATCTCTCGAATAGTTTTTTCGGTATCCACCGCGTGAGCCAGTCGAAACTCAGTTCGATATTCTCTTTTCCCACTTTGTATGTGATGAACATGCCGAATATCCCCAATACGATGTCTGCCGCCCACATACCGAACCACGGTTCGATGATATGTCTGTCCGCAAGTTTTTCACCGCTGATGAGCGACGACCAATAGAGAAGGAAGAATCCCAGACTCAGAGAAGCGGCAATCCCGAATCCGCCGCGGCGCGCCATGACACCAAGCGGAGCTCCGACCAAAATGAAGATGAAGCAGGCGACGGGGATGGAATATTTCTTATGGATCTCAACGAGATATTCCCTGATCTGTTTATTCTGATAGTCGATATTGGTGTATTCGCTCTCGATATTATTGCGGTAGAACATCAGTTGACTTTTCATGTCGGTATACTGTTCGATGTTCTTCCAAAAGATCCTCGACGGTGCCGTAGAATCCACGGACCCGGTGAACAGTTTCTGGTTCAATGCCTCGGTGTGTTCGATGATCTTTGTGCGGGCATCCGCTGTGATCCCTTTCAGACTGTCCACCATATAGAGCATCTCACCGGAACTGAGTTCCCGGTCACCGCGGGAGAACTGATCGACAGCGGAACGTTCAAAATCGAATCCTTCGGTCACGGTGGAGATCCGCTGCCGCTGAAAATGAATGATCCGGTATGCGGTCGGTTTGGTATGGTCCACTTCGTGGATCTCGCCGTCATACAGGTCCATCACCAATTTCTGATAATCGCCGGAAAACGAGAGCTTCCCCCGACGTGCGGTGATCACCGTATTCTTGTTCGGATCTGTATGGTTATAGATGGTGACCCCTTCCAGTTCATTCGATTCCTCGAATGTTTTGCGGACGAGGATGCTCATTCCGTTCATATCTTGATTGAACAGACCGGGAACGAGGGAGAGTGTCGGCTTCTTCCGCCGGATATCGATCGTAAGTGTTTTGGAACGGTGATTCGCTTCCGGGAGGACCTTGTTATTGAATTCGATCATTAAATAGGTCACCACCAGTGATGCAAGTGCAACGGGGACCATCATGCGGTACAGACTGATGCCGCCGGCTTTCATCGCAGTCACCTCGTTGGTCGCTGCCATTGCTCCGAATGCCATCAATGTCGCAACGAGCACCGCCATGGGGACCGCCAGCACCATCATCCACGCAAGATTCAGCATCATCAGTTCGGCGATGACGGCGCCGCTGAGACCTTTACCCACGAGCTGATCCATGAACTTCATGACGAATTGGAGCACGAAGACCGACATGAGGAAGAAGAATGAGCCGAAGAATGGAGCGGCGTGACGTTTCAGAATATACAGCGGGATGATCATACTACAAGATACCGCTCAATTGGTTTGACAATCAAGAAAATATTTCTAATTTAGAACACAATTTTCGACAATATTTAGGAGGAACATTGCTCTTCACCAGCGCGGCCGCGAGCGGGAACGAGGTGGAGGTGACGAAGTAGAGCCAGTAGGAGGAGAGTTTGGGGGTCAACACGGGC
>CALROS020000144.1:0-5475 GCA_943369855.1 Chitinophaga pinensis
AACGACAGGAACCGGTCCTGCTTGAGTCGTTCTGAGAATGCGATATCGAATTTGCCGAAGTTCGTCCCGCCGATCGTAATATTTTCCGGCTGATATTGTGCCTGAAATGACAACGCTCCTCCGCTCATTGTTCCATCGCCGATAGACGAGAAACGATTCCGATCGAAACTGCTTGCAGCATATTCAGCACTCACTGTGAGCTTATCGATGGGACGGACAGTTGTTTGGAAGGAATACAATTGATGCAGCTGCGGTGTCGGCAGGATGATGACCGGTGAATATTGACCTGCCTTCATACCGGCAAATCGGTATCGTCCCACGCTTTCACGGATATAGTCCCCGTTCCCTTGGCCGACGGATGAGAATGCAACATTATAGACTGACGCCGCTGTTCCCTGCTCGTACCGATAGAATGTTAGAATATTCCCATTGATAAGCGTGTCGACTGAACGATAATTTCCTTTTCCAATACCCAGTGAATCGGTACCAACCAGTACAACACCGGATTTACTCGCCGTCGCATTTCCGGAGGCGCGTAAAATGTTCTTGTCGGATTCCGTCAACGAAATATCGATGGGAGCATCAGGATCATCCGCCTCGCGGAAATAATTTGCGCGGACCGTGAATGCATCCGAAAACGAAGTGGTGGAATTGAATCCGGCGAAATTCCTCGTGTATTGTCTGTCGGAATACTCAAAATCCACAACGATACGGGAAGCACCCGTGATCAGCTTTCGTGTTGAGAATGTCACTTCCGCCGAACCGTAATCGATGGAAAAATCATTGTTATCCCCGCGGAGCATCAGTTCACCGTCCACATACACTTTTTCACTGCCGGCGATGACGATGATTGCGCGTTCATTATTTTTTCCGGTGAGTCTGTATGGTCCCTGCACACCTTCAACTCCCTGAAAGGAATTCGTATTGAACTTCCCGCGGCTGGTGGCACCGGTGATCTGAATATTGGACTGCGGAGTTCCGGTGCGGTAATCTGCGACGAGTTCGGCGCCCTGTAATTTCCTGTTGATGTTGACGAATTCTCCGGACCGTGCGCTGAACTGGAAATCGCCGAGTGTTGCTGTATAGTTTGGACTCTTGATCTGCACGAAGACATTGTCGATCTCCTGCAGCGTTTGCGTGTTTCCCTGCGGCTGGATGGGAGTATTCTCGTCCGTCAATGCTGCAAGGATGTCGATCTCATCCGATAATTTCCCGGACATTTGAAGACGGAATCCCGAACTGAGCGTAAGATCGCGGTTCGAACCGACCATGAATCCTCGGCTGATGGAACCGGACTTGTTCAGTTCCTGTCCGAACATGTTGCTGAACACCCCTTCGGACTGTGTGACGAAAGCGCGCTGTTTCTTCTTGTCTAGTGAATCGCTTCTGAAGACAAGTGAACGGCTGCTGTAGCTTCTCCGCAACGAGATCGGAAGATATGAATACGACACGGTCACTGTATCCGTCCGAGAAAGTGCAGAATCGAGTGAAACGGTCAGACGATTATTGGTCCTGTCGAACGAAATGATCGATGCATCATAGTTCTTAGTTCTGATGCTTATGGATGATGCGATGATGAAATTCTTTGAAAGGACGACAGAGAATGAAGGGCTGTTCGACGGGATCGGGAATGATTCAGAGAACATCGGGGACGTTGTCTGAGCGTATGCGCAGAGGAACGGAATGAAAATGATCCAGCGTAATATTCGTACTATTGAGATTGTCATCTACATGAGTGATTCAACAGTAAAAAGTTACGCACAGCCTCCGTCAATCGGAAATAAAAAAAGTCATCCGTTATTCGAATGACTTTTGGTGTTGTACCGAGGGCCGGACTTGAACCGGCACTCCTTTAAAGGGAACTGGATTTTGAGTCCAGCGCGTCTACCAATTCCGCCACCCCGGCATGCACTTCACCAATATACAAAAAAGTCATCGGCGTGGCAAGTGTTCATCGGTTTTTCAAATGAGCACACTGCTGTGTCAACTCTCTGCAAATTTCCTGATGGCATCGATATGTGCGATGATCGCTTTCGCTTTGCTCTTGCCGAATGTCAGCCAATGCCACGATGTCTCCGGATTCGGGTCCGCAACGATCGGTATGCGGATGATCGGCTTCCCTTTGAATTCGTCGATCACCGGTTGTGCGGAACCTGTCTCGTCTGTCATGAACATCACCCTTCGTCAGTTCGATATTTTCTTATACAGATATGCTGAATCGGATTTCTTATTCGTCGTACCGTCGTTCAGACAGTATGTTCCGCCGTTCCAGATGGACGCACTTCCGTGCTCTCCCCGTTTGTTGATGGCGTAGAACGTCACGTTGAAATTCGGTCTTCCCTGATCATCCTGAAGGCGTTTCATCTTTGTTTGATCCACGATCCGCTTACATGCCATCAGACATGCTTCCTCCGGTGACTTTCCTTGACGCATGAATTCAACGATCAAGACGGAACTGCAGCTGACGAGATTCGCTTCGCCTCTGCCTGTTGAACCCGCAGCACCGACGGTGTTGTCTACATACAGTCCAGCACCGATGATCGGTGAATCACCGACACGTCCAGGGATCTTGTACGACATCCCGCTCGTTGTTGTGACACCGGAGATATTCCCTTGAAGGTCCTTCCCTAAACAATTGATCGTTCCATATGTTTTCATCACTTCCGCCATCCGTGATCCGATGTTCTTATCTTCGATCGTATGCGGCGGAAGATAATCATCTTCCGTCGACAGATTCTCTTTCCATTTCACCCACATCTCGCGGGATTGTTCCGTCAGGAGGTTCTCTTCCTTGAATCCGTGCATACGAGCGAATTTCAACGCGCCTTCACCGACGAGCAGAACGTGGTCGGTCCGTTCCATGACCATCTTCGCAACGAGGGACGGATTCTTGATGTTCTGCAGTGATGCCACGGCACCGGCCCGGTGTGTCGGTCCGTGCATGACGGATGAATCGAGTTCAACGATCCCTTCCTCATTCGGGAGACCGCCGTAACCGACCGTCATATCATTCGGATCATTCTCGACGATATTGACTCCTGCTATGACCGAATCCAATGCATCGCTTCCCTGCTGGATCATTTCCATTGCTTTCGCTGTCGCAGCGATTCCGTTACCACTCGAGATAACCACCGTCTTTCGTTCAATGGTCTGCTTCGCCTGCGAATCAGAGAATTCCGGAAAAGTTAACGCGGCTGCTCCGGTCAACACCGTTGTGCGGAGGAATGTACGTCTGTTCAATGATTCCATATTATTTTATTCCTTCTGATGATCTTTGCTTCAAAGTAAGCGAAGGGAGTTTGAGATGCAACTGTGGTGCCGGTGAAAAGAATACCGGGCAGTGTGTATGTGCTGCCCGGCATAACGGAATTAGAATGTATATCCCAGTCCAATGGATACGACGATATATCGAGGGAAACCGGGTTCGAGATAGATCGCTTCTTTTGTTGTGGATGCGACCCGGCCGTAATCCGGATTGATGTAGGCAGAAGAGATATATTTCACATCGGTGACATTATTGAATGTGATGTATGCATTCAACATTATCGGACTTCCTGATGAAAACCGTCCTGAAAATCCGAGTGAGGTGTTGAATATCGTGTATGCCGGCACATTCAGTTTATTCGCATCATCGGCAAAATATTCTCCAACACTCTGCGATGAAATCTCGGCGAACACTCCTGTCAGGAAAGACGATTCATACCGTAATCGGTTATGGAGCATCAGTCTGGGCATTCCGGTAATGTTGTTGCCGTTGTAACTGACGGACTTCCCGCTCAATGAAGGAGCGATCGGTCTTTTTGTGTAGACTGAATCGATAATATAATCCGTATACGTATTGTTCGATACCGTCAACGATGTTGTCCACGACAAACCGAGATCGAATTGCGCATTCACACCGAGTTCGATCCCCTTTCTCTGAGTTTCACCGGCGGAGAGATAGAACCGTCCATTCTGATACGGCACGATGTCATTGGTCGTTGTGATGAAATACGCGGCGGCATCATAGGAAACACTTTGGATGAATCCTGAGGCGAATGATATGAATTGCTTTGTTCCGATCTCATAGGTTGTGGAGACGATCGGCTCCAGCAGTGGATTGATCGAGCGTGAATTCGGTTGTCCCTGTGCAGGATCCGTTTCATTCCCTGCCGGGACTTCCACTCCGCCGCCGAATGATGCATAAATGGATTGTGTAGGATTGATCTTATAGACGATCCCGGCTTTCGGCGAGACCTTAGTGAACGACTTCTTATCGGAGAGGAGTGTCGGTGTGATAAAATTCTCTGCGATGTACGTAACGTCATCATACCGGGCACCGAAGGAAAAAATGATATTCTCATTCAGGGTCACTTCCTCCTGAATAAAGAGACCGAAACTGTTCGCTCCTTCACGCTTATTATCGGCAAGGACTGAATCCCGCTGACCGTTCTTCAGCTGATAGAACAGTATCGCTCCGTCCTGATACGCTTCATCGGTGCCGATGGTTGTTGTTCCGGATATCCCATCGCTGAATACCGTTGAATTCCTATAGACGAAGCTTCCGCCGATATGGTACCGTGTGAAATCGCGGAACGTATTTCGTTCTGATCGCTGCAGATATTTGGGATTCACATACGCAGTTGCACTGAAATTATTCCTGTCATCAAATGAATGGTTCAATGCTATACCGACCCTGCTGAGGCGGTTGAAACGGCGTTCGTCACGCTTTACATAAGTAGGACTGTAATAGTTCGTATCGGCTTGTGCCTGAGACGGATCACTATCGTATTGTTTTTGCGACAACGGTCCGGGAATGTGGAACAGGTTCGATGTGCCGAGAATATACACTCCTAAATTCGTCCGCTCGCCGATGGGAGAAACGATACCGGTGTTCAGGAGCGTTTGTGTACTCTGAGAATGCTCCCTCCATCCGTCGGAATTGGTGTTGCTCAGATTGAGGAAGAATTTTCCGTTACCGAGATCTGTTCCGAGCAGCAGAACGTTCTTGTTGAAGCCGAAACTTCCAATCGATGATTGTAAAGAGACGAAGGGCCGTTCAAATGTTGTATCGGAAGAAACACTCACCAAACCGCCGGCGCCGTTCCCCCACAGTGCGGAGGAATTGGACCGGATCACTTCGATCCTGTTCATCGTGCTGAGATCGATATGATCGAACGATGTGCGGCCGTCCGGTTCTGTCTCAGGGAAACCATCGAGCATAAGCCTGATCCCGCGGGATGTTCCGGAGTTCGAGCGTTCACCGGCTCCTCGTGCACCGAACCCGCGGATTGTGATCCTGATATCCTGATTTCCGTACCGTGATTGTGCAAAGACACCGGGGATGAAAGATAAAGCTTCATCAAGTCCGTATCCCCTTCCTTTGGAAAATTCCTTTGCGCCGACCACTGAGATCGCCAGCGGTTCATTGTATGATGTTGTTGTTTTGCGGGTAGAGTTGATCTCAAGTCCCGGCAGAATGTATGTGGTGTCTTT
>CALROS020000145.1:0-5434 GCA_943369855.1 Chitinophaga pinensis
TATTCGGGATAGAGTTTTTCGATGCAGTCGGGACAAATGCCGTGGGAAAGTTTGGTATCGGTATGCGATGAGATGTAGCGGTCCACTGCCTGCCAGTATCCTTTATCATCGCGGATGCTCTTGCAGTTACTGCAGATCGGGAGCAGTTCGCCGAGCGTACGGATGTTCTCCATCGCTACGGTAAGATCGTTGATGAGCCGTTGTTTCTCCTGATTGATGAGCGCGAGACGTTCCTTTGATTCCTTTTCGCGGCGGAAATTGCGGAAGAGCACTGAAGCAATGATCACCACAGCACCGAGTCCGGTCGCGAATAAGATGGACATCAGCTGCTGATTCTGCGAGCGCTGTTCCAGCAGATCGATCTCTTTCTGTTTCCCGTCCATCTCGAATTTATGCTGAAGATTCTGAAGCTCTTTATTCTTGTCATTCCTCAGCATGTTATCGCTTGCCGTCCTCGCAACGAGCGTATATTTCAGCGCATTCTTATAATCATTCATCTCCTGATATGTCGATGCAAGGGTCGAGGCGGCGCCGAGCACGTACGGCAGATCGTTGATCTGCTGCGCAATATCCAATGAACGGAGTCCGTATTCGATACTTTTCGGATACTCCTGTTTGGTCCGGTAGATATCCGCGAACGCCTGCAGACATCCCGAAACGATCTCCTTATTCTGCATCCGTTCCGCCAATGTGAGGGAACGCTGCAGATATTCGAGTGCATGATGGATATCCCCCTGCAGCTGATAAGCGATGGCGATATTGCGGTAGCAGTATGAGAGTCCCTTGTCATTCTTCAGCGCGGCGAATGATGAAGCTGCCTTCGTAAGATACTCCAATCCTTTCGGATATTCCTGACGGTCAAGATAGATGGTCCCGATATTCACCGATGCGCTCGCAACCGTGAACTGATCATTGATCCTCTCGCCGATCTCGAGACATTTCCGGAAATTCTCCAATGCCCGCGGTTTGTCGTTCTGATAATAGAATATATTGCCGATGTTCAGATAGCCGGTGCCGATCATTCCGTCATCGCCGATTTCCTCACTGATCTTCAGCGCAGCGGAGAATTTATCCCACGCCTGTTTGTATTCACTTCTGGTGAAGAGAGCGCTGCCGACCGCGTTCAGATTCACCGCCTCCCCTTTTTTGAATCCTATCGCACGTGCGCGTTCTGTTCCCTGTTCTCCGAGCAGGACCGCCGTATCCGGCTGGAGGAAACTGAATTGTTTTGCGATCTCACCCAGAAGCAGGACCTTATCCTGCTCATCGTGAGCATAATTATATTGAGACGTTAGACTGTCAATGACGCGAGGATCCTGCGCGTGAGATACATTCGTCAGAAGGAGAAGTACTGTCAGGCAGAACAGGACATTTGCGGCGAGAGGAAAGAACCACACGGCCGGTTTTCTATTCAAATATTTACTGAGCACCATAATTTTGATCCGATCCGCGAAGAACGCGAAGAAACTCTAATAAGAACGATCTGAATGAACAATGCAATGAACTGGACAAAACTCACAGTTACTGAACTGCTAACGATGCAAAATTGTCAATTGTCCATTTTCAATTTTCAATTGCTTTAAAGGAACATGCTCACAAATTCACGCGATGATTCAAAGATCGCAAAGAGCGGCTTATCCAGATCACCGGCTTTCATTCCTGCCAGGTCCGGATAGTTCTGCTGAAGGATCTTCCATGAAGGATCATCGTCCAGGTAAGCCGGAACCGCGCGTTCGCCGACGCCGAAATCCCAGTGTTCGGTCAGCAGATCGGCAAAGCGGACGATGGAGACAAGCACCGGATTGAGAACTGCGTCATCAATTGAGTGATGGTAGCGCATGATCTCCGCAATGGAGAGCGGCAGTTCCCATTTACTGCCGAGGATCCATCCGATCTCGGTATGATCGATGCCGAGCACCTTCTGTTCAGCGGCAACATCGTTCATGGAAGAGTTCGCGACCATCGCACGGATCTCATCAAGCTCTTTCGGAAAATGGTGAGCGAGAAGGATCTTGCCGAAATCGTGCAGGATGCCTCCGGTGAATTCCTCACCGTTGGAATGATAGTGGATGTATTGTTTGATGAGCCGGGAGACTGCTGCGGTGACGACGGAATGTTTCCAGACCTTTGCGAGAAAATCCTTCTGCCGGGAATCGAACGTAAAGATCTGCTGACGAAGCTGGTATGCCATAACGATCCTGTTCACTTCATCCACACCGAGCGTGAGCACCGCCTGCTGAATGCTTGCAACTTCCCAGCGCAATCCATAGAATGCGGAATTCGCTGTTGAAAGAAGTTTTGCCGTCAGCACCGGATCGGATTCCACTAATCGGATAAGTTTTTGTGTCGCATTTTTCGTATCCCCTCCCGCCATCAATTCAATGGCATTCCGTGGAATAGAGATGAGTTCACTGACAGAATCGATCTTTTCCCGAATATTCATGAAACGCTCTGAGATAGAAGAACATTGCCGGCGCATATCTCTGACAGGATCCTGCCGACGGAGAAATGGAATGGGATCAGAGAATGGGACAGAGTACGGACACGTCCTCACTACTGCCTATTATGTATATCGGCATTTTTTAGGACAACTTGAGGGAAGGAATGACTGATATTGCTGAGGGAAATTACGGAAAAAGAGGATTCTCCAACTGCTGATTGGGAAGAACGAACGATCAGCGTTCGAAACCGTCCGCGAGAGAGATGGCGATAAACTCAAGTGCACGTTTTGTCAGTTTCAGCGCACGCTCCGGTCCGAAGAATCCGACCAATCGTGCTTCAAAATTGATGTTCGGATCGTATCGTTCCAATTCGTGAGCAAGACGCTCAAGTTCGCTCCAGACATTATCCCCCTTGGCGAGCTTCTGAAGGGAATTACCGTAGAAGAATTTTAAATATGCATCCACCTGCGCATCCGGATCTTTCGGTGCGTTCATGATCGCTTCTAAATACGGCACAACATCTCTAAAGGTCATAATGATTGAGACCAATTAACGATTTCATCCGGAAATTTGCAATAACGTATTCTCGTACTTCCTTAAAAGGCAATACAATGATTTGCCTTATTTATTGGGCATTTTTTGGTGAATGATAATTTTCCAAAAGAATTACGACCGTAGTGAACCGATAGATATTTCATTTACTACTATCGGCGTGGATCCGGAATTCTTGACCCCTTTTTGCGGGTCATTGTGTGTTGGAATCGGCGGGAAGAGAAATGACAAATGCGGTGCCGGCGGGGAGATTGTTCCGGAAGCTGATGGAACCGTTATGCTGTGCAACGATCTGCAGCGTAATGGCAAGTCCCATTCCGCTGCCGTTGGGCTTTGTCGTATAATAGAGATCGAAGATCTTCTCTTTCTGAGAAACGGGAATTCCTGTGCCGGTATCGGCGATGGTCAGAATGATGGATCCATTATCTCTGCGGAGCGATAATTCTATGGAACCATTGGAAGGTGTTGCATCCAACGCATTCTGCAGAAGGTTCAAACATGCCTGCGTTATTTGTTCCGGATCGATCGAGATCTGGCAATCATCCGATACCGCTGTAAAGGTGATCTGTTTCCGGAGTGCCTGAGAGCGGAAGATCGCCGCCAGATTCTCTATGAACGAAACAGCACCGGTCCTCCGGGGCACCACATTTTTGGGACGGGCAAAGCGAAGGAACTGCCGGACGATACCGTTGATCCTGGTCGATTCACTTTTAAGCACAGCGGAGAGCTCTTTATATTCCCGCACATCCTTCTTGGGAGTGAATTCTTTCTCGAAACGCTGAGCGATCATGGAGATCGCGTTCAGCGGATTACGGATCTCATGCGCAACACCCGCGGCAAGTTCTCCCATTGCGGACATCTTCTCGTTCCGCTGCATCTCCATTTCCATCCGTCTCGTTTCGGTCAGATCTTTCATCACCATCGTCCGCGCCTCTTTGCTGCCCTCCTGATCCGTTGTGGATGAGATCGAGACGGAGAGGATGCGTTCCTGACCGCCCGGCACGACGAGATGCTGTTCATGTTCGCCGTCCGGTAATGCGAACAACAGTGTGAGAAGATGACGGACATTCTCCGGAACAGTCTCTATGGTATGTCCGGCAACATCGGCTGCGGTCGAACCGAACATCTGTTCCGCGCGGCGGTTGAAGAGTGTGATACGGCCGTGAATATCGAGTGAGACCACGGCATCATTCATATGCTCCAGGATATCGCCGGTCAGTGAACGAATGGAGGAATATTTTCCGGAAATGAGTCTCACATTGCGGGCCGCCATCACGATGAGCATGATCAACAGTGCCAGTACGATGATGACCGCCGTGATCACCATGAGTCTCCGCTGCATGCGGCTGTTCACCGCACGCAGTTCATCCATGGAAAGTCCGATACGCAGTACGCCCACGGTCGCACCGTCCACATTCAGACGCTGGACCACTTCGAACGACATGCTGCCGTTGAACGGCACTTCGCGTGTTACCGTTGTATCCCGGTCCAGCACTGTGCGCAGCAGTGTGTCGTTGGCGACATTCGACATCTCGTTGACATCTTTCGTAGCGGCAAGGATCCCCTCATCATCCTGGATCACCACATAGTCGATGCCGGCATTCTTTCCGAGATCGTTCACGAGTCTTCCGATGCCGATCTGTTTACGGAATTCCACCAGCTGGGCCGCGTCGAGATTCACCATGATCGCGCCTCCTGCTCTGTGTGTGCGCCGGACAGCAACCGCAAAACGATGACCGCTTCCGAACCTCGGTTCTTTCAGTCCGACGACGATCTCGTTCTCTTCACCGTTCAGGATCCTGATGAGCATCAGACGGGAATTTCCATTCGGCTGCATGGCACCGAACATCGGTTCCGGGGCGTGATTGGAGAGGATCTTAATCCCCCTCTTGTTGAAGATATTCACACGGAAGATACCGTTACGGCGGGCAATGGACGTGAGCGTCTGTGCATCAAGCTGTCCTAAACTGTCCATCAATGCGATCATCCGTGCATTATTCAGTAAGCGTTCACTTAGTTGTGCCTCGATCTGATCGGTGGAAAGGACGATATTAGCACTGCTGTTGGCGATGGTCCCGGCAAGCGAACGGGAATGTTCTTCAAGAACGTGGAACAGTTCCTGACGGCTTTGCTGCAGTTCGAAATAGGCAGAGGAAAGCAGCAATGCCGCAACGATGATCGTTACGGCAATGATGGTCCGGGTCTTGAGTTCTGAAAGGTATCGAAGCACTGGTATCCGTTTTCTTTATATGATGCATTGAACATCTGCTTCGATTCCGATATTGCTTGATAATTCTAGAACGGGAGACCGAATTCAAGCGTTACGGCATTGTTCTTATAGCTGTAATATGCATCATTTGAGCTGTTTTGGATGAAATCGATCGCCGCTTTCAGGGAGAATCCGTAATCAGAGAAATTCTTCTGAAGTCCGACATTCACAT
>CALROS020000146.1:0-5430 GCA_943369855.1 Chitinophaga pinensis
AATAGAGTTCACGATGAAAATTCAGGACGGAAATTTCACGGCCTGATCTATACCAGGGTATTCCATCCTTTGGTCTTCGCCGGATCCGCGATCCGACCTGCCATAGGAACTATTTAATGAGCATCATTCTTCTCGTTTCAATATTCGCACCGGTTCGGAGTGTGTAAAGATACATTCCGGATGCCAACGAAGTACCGTCGAATCGTACCGAATATGTACCGGCACTCTGTTCTTCATTGACGAGCGAAGTTACTTCCCTACCGAGCATATCATACACTTTCAGCGACACCATTCCGCTCACCGGCAGTTGGTAGGAAATGGATGTGGACGGATTGAACGGATTCGGATAATTCTGCGACAGCGTAAACTCCGACGGAACGGCACCGTTCACCGGTTTCACCGAAGTGATGCCGAGCTGTGCGTTGGTCTTATTGGAATATACTTTTGCCATGAACGCTTTCACCGGGAATGATGCGACCGTATTTCCGGACGTGACCAGCGGTGTCTGATCGAACACATCATACCAGGTACCGGCACCCAGCCACGGAACATTCGCCAATGTCTGGTCCGTTCCGCTGAGATTGGCGACCACCATCACTTTTGAACCGGTTGCCGCATCCTCGAATCCGTATGCGAGCGATTTTTCCGTCTCGAACCGGTAGGAGAGCATCAATGCACCGTCATATAACGCCGGATTCTGGATGCGCTGACGGATGAGCGTCTGATAATACTTGAATTGTTCTATCCCCCGCGTCTCGCCCATCAGACTCCACTCCAAAGGACGATAGGACAATTTTTGATTATCGCTTGTCCATCCGCGCGAAGCGGTCATTTCCTGACCCTGCCAGATCATCGGAACACCCAGCGACGTGAAGGTGAATGTAGAATAGAGTTTATCACGAAGGAGTGCTTCATTCAACGGAACAGACTGGAAATTCGTCATCTCGTAGATGAGCGATTGCTCATCGTGCGTAACCGTAGCATTCACCGGTTCGACCCTGCTCGTATAATTTGCAGGTGAAGCGGGCGTATCATTTCCGCTGAATTCATACAGACTGACGACGTATTTCTCAAAATCCGTCAGCGAAACATTCTTGAACCGTGCTTCATCGAACACTTTATCTCGGAATGCATCATGCCAGCCGCTGGTCATCCCGGAATAGAAGATCATTGCAGGACTCCCCGGCAGATGTTCAGCGATCTGATAGATCTTCCCTTTATACAGTGTATCAATACGGTTCGACCAGCCGAGGATACCCTTGGTCGGTTCATCCTTATTCCAGCCGATTCCCTGCGTATAATCGTAGCGGAATCCATCCACTTTATATTCATCGATCCACATCTTCAGATTCTCGAAGATGAGTTCCTGCGTCTCACTGGTCCAATGATCCATATCCTTGAAGAACGCCAGGTTGTCCTCGTTGTAGCGGAGGTCGGAATTCAGTTTGAAGTACGGATTCGCCGCTTCATCCGGCAGCATCTGCCATAACGGCCCGGTATCGTTCTGATGATTGTAGACCACATCGAGGATGACAGCGATACCGTTCTTGTGCGCTTCGTCGATCAGTTTTTTCAGGTCGAGCGGGGTGCCATACGCGGGTTCAATGGCGAAGTAACTGTTCAGATCATATCCCCACGAGAACCCGGATTTTCCAACGGAACCGTAATCGTTCACCGGCATCAATTCGATCGCATTCACTCCCAATGATTTGAAATGCGAGAGCAGCAGCGCAACATTCGCAAAGCCGGATTGACCGGCGCCAAGTCCATAATATCCCCCGCCGAACTCGCCGACATTCAGTTCATAGATCACCGCTTTGTTCAGCGGCGGACGCTGATACCCGGTCGCCGTCCAAACATAGTTATCGGCGGAGATACCGGATGCGCCTGTTGAGAATCTGGTGCCGTATGTTCCGACAAAACGGCCGAACGGATCGGTGACCATCTTCCCGCCGTCAAGTTCGTAGAGATATTCATATTCTGTGTTCGGATCCAATTTCACATTGAGCCACCAATTGTCGGAGGAAGGATCTTTCTTCATCACCCGCGGTGTCGCTGTTGCGACAGCTTGTCCGGCAGGTGCGATGCGGAGCACAACGTAACTCTTCCCAGGAACACGCAGACGGAATGTTGTAGAATCACCGGAAGCAAGCGTTGCAGGAGTGACGCCGTGTTTCGCATAGACGGGCAACGGAACGGTCTGCACCTCAAAGACGGAATTCTGATAGACGATGGAATCGCCCTTGTCCGTCTTTGCCACGATCTTGAAATAGTTCGTCTTCGGAAGCGTCGTAGGCAGCGTGTAGTTCAGCGTCTGCTTCTCGTTGATGTACGACGACGTAATATCCGTCATCGTCGTAGAGAGCGCATTCACTCCGGTATATAATTTGACGGATGAGATCACATCGGCATTCGTATGGACGATACCGACCGCGATCCGTGTGATATCGGAACCGGATGTTTCGGTGAATAATTCGAAGAAGAAGAGTTTCGTTAAGCGAAGGACAGAGTTGCTGTTGTCATTCGGGTTCTGTTCAGGATTGAGCGGATCGGGGAACCATGTGCCGTCATTGAATTTATACTGATATACGGAGTCGCCGAGGGGAGCACGGGACGCATCATGGATCTTGAATACATACGTCTTCGTCCACGCAAGGATCACCGCATCATATGCCATGGTGTTCGCTGTGGACCAGCCGCTGAACTGCCCCGGCAGCGATACGGGAGTGCCGGCGCTCTTATGCGAACGGAACGTGATCGTGACCGAATCCCCGGAATTTTGTGCAAAAAGATTGATGGCTAAGAACAGTACCGCCGCCGCGCCCCTCATGATGGTTTTCATTGTTATTCCTCTTCCAGTGTAGTGATAAAGATCCTCGCCGTACGCGGCGGTATGTCGACCGTTACCGTGCCGCCGTGCGGTTTAAAGACCTTATTAGTGAATTCATCCCGCAGTTCTTTGATGCCGGGATTGACCGGCATGGTGATGCTCATGATCTTATCCCTGCGGTTGATCGCAACGTAGGCAAAATGCGAATTCAGCTGCCGTTCGAATGCGAATACTTTTGTCTGATCGTCCGCCGCCAGCGTCTTGAAATATCCGCGGCGCAGTGCGGGGGATTTTTTCCTGATCTGAATGAGCGTCTGATAGAGTGTGAACAGTTCCATATCCCACTTCTTCTCGTCCCAGACCATCGTCTTCCGGCAGTCCGGATCCTTCCCGCCTTCCATCCCGATCTCATCACCGTAATAGATCATCGGTGCACCCATGTAGGTCATCTGGAAGATCACGGAGAGTTTCATCCGCCAGAACTCACCCTGACACAGCGTCAAATACCGTTCGGTATCATGACTGCCGAGCAGATTCATCATCACTAATGACTGGTAGCGGTGATGGGCATTCCGCAGTGTTTCGAGCTGTTTGTCGAATTCGCTCGTGTGGATCTTATCCTCGGCAAAGTATTTCAGGCATGCATCGCGGAACCGGTAATTCATCACCGCGTCGAATTCATCACCCTGCAGCCAAGGAGTGGCATCATCCCAGATCTCACCGACGATATAGCAGGCGGGATTGCGGGACTTCATGATGGTGCGGAATTCCTTCCAGAAGTCATGCGGGATCTCGTTGGGAACATCCAGTCTCCAGCCGTTCACGCGTTCGGACCAGTATTTCGTCACGTCGAAGATATATTTCTTCACGTCCGGATTCTGCACCATCAGTTTCGGCAGCGAACCGTATCCCCACCAGCATTCATAATTGGGTCTATCGGGCGGCGCGACGGGATAGGAATAGATGTTGAACCACGATGCGTACGGAGAGTCCTTCCCTTTCTCCTTCACATCCTTGAATGCGAAGTGGTCCGTCCCCACATGATTGAACACACCGTCGATCACTACCATAATGTCGTACACTTTGCACTGCATCATGAAGCGGTCGAACAGCTGATTGGTCCCGAATGCGGGATCGATCACCGAATAATCGGACGTATTATACTTGTGATTGGAATTTGCTGCGAAGATGGGATTAAGATAGATGGCGTTCACACCGAGCCGTTTCAGATGGTCGAGCCGGTTGATGATCCCCTGAATATCGCCGCCGAAATAGTTGTTCCCTTTCGGTTTCGCTCCCCACGGTTCTGTATTCGGCGGATCGTTCGATGTATCGCCGTTCTCGAATCGTTCAGGGAAGATCTGATAGAACACGGCATCTTTCACCCAGTCAGGCACGATCACGGGAATATTCTGCATAGAGGTCACTTCTTTTCTGGTGGATATAGAAAAGGCAGGGCAATTACTCACCCTGCCTTTTGAATTGCGTCAACTGCGGTACGAGCACGGATTGTTCATCCATGCTTCATGTCCGCCGATGATTACTTCAGGAACATCATCTTCTTGACGGAAGTGAAGTTGCCTGCTTCGATCTTGTAGAAGTACACGCCGCTGGACAATGAGGTTGCATTGAACGTTGCTTTGTAGTTGCCAACGGTCTGCATTTCATTGACGAGTGTTGCGACTTCCTGTCCAAGAACGTTGAACACCTTCAGGGAGACCAGACCATTCACAGGGATCGAATAGTTGATGACCGTTGAGGGGTTGAACGGATTCGGATAGTTCTGTGTCAGTTCGAACTGTGTCGGTGCTGCACCGTCAACCTGTTTCACGCTCTTTGTTTCCAGAGCATAGTTCCACTGGCTGTAGTACAACGGGTTGATGCTTCCGAACTGGCTCGCAATGGTTGCGGTAGCTGCTGCGTCATTGATGTTTTCGATATGGTTATTACCGAATCCGCCTTTGCCGCCTTCGTTATCGCCGCCTTTGATACCGAATTTGAATTCCTGACCAACAACGTTGTTCAGGGAGTCCTTGTAGAACTTGATCACTCGCGTGTAGATATGGTCACCGGCAACTGCGTCGCCGTGTGTTCCGTTATCAAACATGAAGCGTGTGGTGTCGTCGATCAAGGACTGACCCCATGCATTCCATCCGCCTGCTGCCGGACCGTTGATCGCAACGCCCCATTTGTAGACAGAATCCTTGCTGGTAACATTGACCGTGTTCTGGATACCGAACAGCGTATCTCCCTTTGCAACCTGCCAGTATGCCGGTGCGAGGTTCACAGTGAACTTCACATCAACGTTCTGTGTCAATTTGCGTGTATTGCGGAAGAACGGCCAGCGGTTCGCTTTTGTCTGATCCTTGGAAGTATCGACTGCTGCGTTGGATTTTGCCGTCAACGGGAGCAAACGACGCTCTGCCAGGGTAACATCTGTTCCGGTGAATCCGAAGTTGTAGTATGATTCGCGGAAGTCCACACCGTTCTTAACGATATAATACTGATACACAAGCGGTTTGCCGGTGCCGTCAGCTTTGATGTTGACTCCTCTGATCGATGAATCTGTCGCTGAATACACGTTGGAGAATGCCGATTTT
>CALROS020000147.1:0-5426 GCA_943369855.1 Chitinophaga pinensis
CCGCCTGCATCACCTGTTCAACGGTGTAGGGGATCTCGGCACGATAGAGTTTTGCGGAATCGAACAAGCGGACGATATGTTCTTTATGACGGAAAATGGCGGAACCCTTTTTCGTCTCATAGCAGCGGATCCCTTCGAACCACGAACTGCCGTAGTGGATCACATGGGAAAGCACGTGGATCTTTGCATCGTTCCAATCGATCAGCTTTCCGTTCATCCAAATTTTTTCAACCGGTGTTACTGGCATTGATATCCTCGGTATTGATAATTGTCAAAATGAGTTATTGAACTAAAATACGAATATTGTCCTTTGCAGTCACTATTAAAGTTCCTGCTGATAGATGCGGTAGGTCTTATACCGTTTCCCCTGCATTGTCTCCGCTGCACGGTTCATCATCACGTTGTCCTCAAGGATCCAGCTCGCTTCACCGTACTGATATCCAAGCTTCTTCGCACGTACGGCAGTCTCATAGAATAGAACGCCGGCCGCGCCCGATTTTTGGAATTCGGGGATCACACCGAGAACGATGATACGGACAAGATCGATCTTCTTCTTGAAGACCAGCAGACGCAGCAGACCGCCGAGCAGACTTCCGTTCTTGTTATCTTTCAAACGGACATTGATATCGGGAAGCGAAAGTCCGAATCCGACCATCTTTCCTTTGGATTCCGCGATCAACACAAGTTCGGGCTCAACGACCATCTTCAGGTCCTCGGCAAGCGCATCGAACTCCGCATCGGTCATCGCAACGGCACCCCAGTTATACTGCCATGCGGCGTTGTAGACCTCTTTAATGCGGCGGACCTCATTCTTGAAATCCTTCATATTGATGGCACGGAATGTCAGACTGTTCCGTTGTTTGACGATCTCGTTCGCACGGTTGAATTTATCCGTGTAGACGGTATTCTGATCAAGGATGTACGCATAGAGGTCCTTCTCTTTTTTCAAGCCGTAATTCGTGATCAACGTTTCGTAATATTTCGGATTGTAGGTCATCAGAACGACCGGCGGAGAATCGAATCCGTCCACCAGCAGTCCGTATTCGTCGTTGACGGAAGGATTCGCCGGACCGCGCATCGCGTTCATTCCTTTGGAGCGGAGATATTTCTTTGCTTCATCGAACAACGCATTCGCCACTTCCTGCTCATTCACGCATTCAAAGAAACCGAAGAATCCGACCTTATCATTATGTTCCTTGTTATGATTGTCGTTCACGATCGCACCGATACGGCCGACCACTTCGCCGTTCCGTTCCGCAAGGAACAGTTCCATCTGCGAGTGCGTGTAGAACGGGTTCTTCTTCTTATCGATCAGTTTCTCGCGGTCCATCCGCAGCGGCGGGACGAACATCGGGTCATTCTTATAGAGCGCATAATAGAAATCGATGAATTTCTTTGTATCGGCTTTTGTGAGGACGGGGCGAATGATGAAATTGGCCATAGGAGTTCTTTCAATAAAAAAACCACGCGGATAGATCGTTATCGGCGTGGTTTCATGATGAATGGATGGTGATCAGCTGATCACGCCGAGTTTTTTTCCGATCACGGCAAAGATCTCAATGATCTTGTCCAGATGTTCGTTCTGATGCGTCGCCATATAACTTGTCCGGAGCATTTCGAGTCCGGGAGGAACACCGGGCCGGACGAACGCATTCACAAATACACCGGCTTCGAATAATTCTTTAGTGAAGACGAGGGTCTTTTCTGTATCCCCGATGATCACCGAAACAATACCGGTTTCGGGTTCACCGACAACATTGAATCCGAGACCGCGGAGTCCTTCACGGACCCGGTTCGCATTATTATGGAGCTGAGTGACGAGTTCCGGATGTTCTTCGATAATCTCCAATGCGGCCAGAGCTGATGCCACCGATGCCGGGGTCGGACTTGCGGAGAAGATCAATGCCGGTGACGAGTGCTTGATGTAATTGATGACCGATTTCGTTGATGCAATGAATCCGCCGAGGGATGCGAACGATTTACTGAACGTGCCCATCGTAATATCAACATCCTTGGTCAATCCGAACTTGCTTGCTGTACCGCGTCCGCCCACACCGATCACACCGGTCGCATGAGCATCGTCGCACATGATGCGTGCATTGTATTTCTTCGCGATCGCCACGATCGAGGGCATATCGACCACTTCACCGCTCGTGCTGAAGACACCGTCCGTCACGATCAGCTTCCCGGCATCCGCCGGAAGTTTCGAGATGACCGCTTCGAGATGCTTCATATCGTTGTGTTTATAGCGGACGACCTCTGCGGTCATACCGACTGCCATCATGTTCGCCATAACGATACAGGCATGATTATCCTTATCCGAAATGATATATTCGCCGCGTTGAACAAGTGACGGAATGATCGCCTGTGCCGTTTGATATCCGGTAGAGATCAGAAGGACATCTTCGTATCCGAGGAATTTTGCGAGACGTGATTCAAGTTCGTTGTGCAGATCGATCGTGCCGGTGAGATAACGTGATCCCGAACATCCGGTGCCGTACTTTTTGATCGCATTGATCGCAGCTTCTTTTACTTTAGGATGTGCGGTGAGTCCGAGATAATTATTCGAACCAGCCATGATAATTTTGCGTCCGGCCATTTCAACGATCGGACCTTCATTTGCTTCGATAGGACGGAAATAGGGATATAATCCTGCAGCTTTTACTTCATCCGCGCGGGTAAATTCAACACATTTCTGAAATAGGTCCAAGGGAAAAACTCCTTTTTTGACTCTTATAATAGTATATTACAACGTGTTGAATATACCGTAACATCAATCCAAATGCAATTTCAGAATAATAGAATAGAGATATGACCACTTCAAAGCCTATTGCCTTCGTCACCGGCGGGACCGGGTTCATCGGAAGCCATCTTATCGACAGACTTCTTGCCAAAGGATATCATGTTCGGGCGCTCGTCCGAACGCCAAAAAAATTAGGGTTTTTAAAGGATCTTCCGATTGAGATCATTGAAGGGGACCTTTTTTCGAATTCAGCTTTGGAAAAAGGGATAACGGGGTCCGACTATGTCTATCATGTTGCAGGATTGGTTGCGGCGCATTCGAAAGAAGAATTCTTCCGCGGCAACAGGGATGCAACACGGAATATAATCGAGATCACCGCCCGCATCAATCCGTCGGTGAAGAAATTCGTTCACATCAGCAGTCAAACAGCTGTCGGTCCGGGAAAAGGAATGACCCCGGTGACCGAGGCGACGGCGGCGAATCCTCTCACGACATACGGAAAGAGCAAACTCGCATCAGAGCATGAAGTACTGAAATTCAAAGAGCAGCTTCCGGTGACGATCCTGCGTGTTTCCGCTGTCTACGGACCGAGGGATACTGCGACGTTCGACTATTTCAAATCCGCGTATATGGGATTGGAACTTCTCATCGGGTTCCGCGACACCTATGTGAGCCTGGTCCATTCAACGGACCTTGTTACCGGTATCATTCTTGCCGGCGAAAAGGAAGCATCGAAAGGACAGATCTATTTTCTCGGCAGCGAACAATATTATACATGGAATGAGATCGGGTATGTAACAAAGAATGTTCTGAACAAAAAATTGTTCAGGGTGCGTGTACCGAAACCTCTCGTCTTCGTGATCGCGGGAATATCCGAGGCTGCATCCAAATTCAAATCAAAACCGTCCGTCCTGAACTTTGAAAAGGCCTTCGATCTGACACAGGATAATTGGTGCTGCGATGTCTCCAAAGCAAAGAATGAACTGGGATACAGGCAGGAAGTAACGCTTGCGGACGGTGTGAAAGAGACTATTCAATGGTATCTGGACAACCGGTGGATGTGAGACATACTTCCTTTCACTGAGCACTTCTGCTAACGATCACCGATTCCCCTCATCCGCCCGTTCAAAGAAGAACTGGGCGGAATCTTTCTTCCCCAGCGCTTCATACAGCAGCGAGAGATTGATATTCACCTCTTTCCTTTCGGGTTCGATCCTTTGCGCATGCTGAAGGTCGGTCATTGACGCATCATAATTGCGAAGTTTCAACGATGACGATCCGCGATGGACCAGCGCATCGACATTGTCCGGTTGCGATCGGATGACCACAGAAAGATCCGCTGCCGCTTCACGGTACCGCTTCTTCCCTTCCAGTAATATCCCTCTGGTGAGATACGGTTCCACAAAGGTTTTATCAAAGAATATTGCGCGGGAAAGATCAGCCAGCGCGCTGTCGGCATTGTTCTCCTTCAGCGATAAAAGTCCTCTATTATAGTACGCTAACGCAAATGACGGTTGAATCGCAAGCACCTTGTCAAAATCTTTTCTCGCAATTTCCACATCGCCCCGCACCGCGGAAAGATACCCCCGCATATTCAATGCATCAGGATAATTCGGCGCGATGTCGATCGCTTTTGTAAAATCGGCATACGCTTTATCATATCGTCCCTGCATAAAATAATGCTGACCGCGGCTGAAATACGAGATCGGAAAATCAGGATAATGGCGGATCGCATCGGTCCACAATGTTTCACTGTCTTTCCATACCGGCACGCGGTTCCATGTTACAACACCGTACGAAAGCGCGATGATCCCGATCAGCACCGCAGTTTTATTGACATCATCAAACCGGTCGATGATATACCGATGCAGCAGTTGAGAGACTATGACAAGGATCCCCAATAGCGGAACATACATGAACCGATCCGCCGCGATCATACTGCCGAAGGAAACGAACTGCAGCGTCGGCAGAAGAGCGGTCAGAAAGAATGCGAGCGGAACCAGGTACGGAGCGGTCCTTTTCCGGAACACGATGACCGCAACGGTGATCAGCACAACCGCCGCAAGAGAAATGAACATTTCCTCCGGCAGACTCCCTCCGCCGGCATCGGGAAACGGATAGACCGACGATAGACCGGACGGAACGACCGCTTTACCGATGTAGAAGATGATATCGTATGCTGCAACCGAAACTGTTTCGAGGAACGTGAATCGTTTTCCGACGGTCGCCCCTCCGACGGAGCCGAGAGAATAGAGCACCAGTCCGGCAAAGAACATCGAGATGACCAGATACGGAGTTAATTTCAGGACGGTCCTCTTCAGCGGACGGCCGTTGATCGCCGCCTCGGCGAAGAGAAAGAACGGAAGGAACATCACTGTCGCTTTGGAACCCATCGCGCACAAAAAGAGAGCGAGGGACAGAAGATAGTACCGCAAAGGAACACGTTCATCATCCGATTCTGAGCGGTAATACATCAGCATCGATGCGATCAGGAAAACGGTCGAGAGTGTATCCTTCCGCGCACTGGTCCACGCAACAGCTTCCACATGCAGCGGATGGATGCCGAACATCAATGCCGCAAAGAATGCGGTCTCATCACTGAATTTCCATCGACGGACAATCGAGAACACCATGACGGTCGTGACAAGATGGAGGAACAGACTTGTGAAGTGGACAATGAACG
>CALROS020000148.1:0-5355 GCA_943369855.1 Chitinophaga pinensis
AAGGTCCGTGCCGAACTGGGCAAAGAACATCCCATCGTCATCAGCGGCGAAAAGATCACCACACCCGAGAAACTCTATTCCTACAATCCTTCCAAACCGTCCGAAGTGGTCGGCATCTTCCAGAAAGCGAATGTCGATCTAGCGACGAAAGCGGTGGACGAAGCGGCGAAAGCATTCGAAACGTGGAAGAACGTCCCGGCAAAGAAACGCGCGGACTATCTCTTCAAAGCGGCATCGCTCATGCGCAAACGGAAATTCGAATACTGCGCTATGCTCACCTATGAAGTCGGCAAATCGTGGGCAGAGGCGGATGCGGATACGGCGGAAGCGATCGACTTCCTGGAATTCTATGGACGCGAAATGCTCCGTCTTGCAGCACCTCAGCCGCTGACGAAGATCGCGGGTGAGAAGAATGAACTGCGATACATTCCGCTCGGCGTCGGTGTCTGTGTTCCGCCGTGGAATTTCGCGCTTGCCATCCTTGTCGGCATGACCTCCGCAGCAGTTGTTGCAGGAAACACAGTCGTGCTCAAACCGTCATCGGACTCACCGGCGATCGGCTACAAATTCTTCCAGCTGATGGAAGAGGTCGGTCTGCCGAAAGGCGTCATCAATTTTATCACCGGTCCCGGAGGCGCAGTCGGCGATACGATGGTCGCACATCCGAAGACACGCTTCATCTCCTTCACAGGATCGAAAGAGGTCGGCATCCATATCAACGAACTCGCAGCGAAAGTGGCACCCGGACAGATCTGGCTGAAACGCGTCATCGCGGAAATGGGCGGCAAGGATTCCATCCTCATCGACAGTGAGACGGATCTTGATGCAGCCGCACAGGCAACCGTTGCTTCGGCATTCGGTTTCCAGGGACAGAAATGTTCCGCGGCTTCACGCGCCATCGTCGTCGCATCGGTCTATGACAAGTTCGTGGAGAAGGTCGCAGAGCGGACGAAGAAACTCACGGTCGGTCTTCCCGAGGACGGTGCAACATATATGGGACCGGTCGTGAATAAAGGTTCCATGGAAAAGATCCTACAATATATCGCAACAGCTGTGAAAGAAGGCGGACGGCTTGTTGCCGGCGGGAAGCATCTCGGCGACGAAGGATGGTTCGTTGAACCGACCGTCATCGCGGATGTCGATCCGATGGGGACCATCTCCCAGGAAGAGATCTTCGGTCCGGTCATCGCCATCATCAAAGCGAAGGATTTCGATCACGCACTGGAGATCGCGAACAACACCGAGTTCGGTCTGACCGGCGGCGTGTGGACGAAGAACAAGAAGAAACAGGAACGCGCGAAGAACGAATTCCATGCAGGGAATTTCTACATCAACCGCAAGATCACCGGCGCACTGGTCGGTGTTCATCCCTTCGGCGGATTCAACATGAGCGGAACGGATTCGAAAGCGGGCGGCCGTGATTATCTGCTGCTCTTTACACAGGCAAAATTGATCTCACAGAAAATTAAATAAATAAAATATTTGTAGGGACGTGACAATGTCACGTCCCCACATGATAGTATCCCGTTCCCACAATTTGGTGTCACATTTCCATAAAAAATATCCCGAGGAGTTCCAATGAAAATCCATGAGTACCAGGGCAAAGACATTCTCAGAAAATTCGGCGTTCCCGTTCCGCGCGGCGAAGTGGCATTCTCCGTTGACGATGCCGTGAATGCGGCGAAACGGCTCGGCGGAAGCGTGTGGGTGGTGAAAGCGCAGATCCATGCCGGCGGTCGCGGTAAAGGGGGCGGAGTGAAAGTGGCAAAGAGCTTGGATGAAGTGAAGAATTATGCGAAGCAGATCCTCGGCATGACGCTCATTACCCATCAGACCGGACCGGAAGGCCGTCTTGTGAAACGCCTGCTCATCGAAGAAGGTGCGAACATCGATAAGGAAATGTATGTCGGTATCACGCTGGACCGTTCCAAATCCAAGAACGTAGTGATGGTCTCCACCGAAGGAGGCATGGAAATTGAGAAAGTTGCTGAAGAACATCCTGAGAAGATCGTGAAAGAGACGATCGAACCGGCGGCAGGATTCCAGTCCTTTCAGGCGCGTAAACTCGCGTTCGCGCTCGGACTCAGCGGCGATGCACACAAGAATGCCGTGAAGTTCCTGATGTCATTGTATAAAGCATACGAAGCAACGGATGCATCATTGTTCGAGATCAATCCTCTCGTCATCACAAAAGAGGGAAATGTGATCGCGCTGGATGCGAAAGTGAACTTCGACGATAACGCACTCTTCAGACATCCGGAATTCGCCGAACTGCGCGACCTGGAAGAAGAGGATCCGGCAGAAGTTGAAGCCTCGAAATCGAATTTGAATTACATCAAACTGGACGGCAACGTCGGCTGCATGGTGAACGGCGCAGGTCTTGCGATGGCGACGATGGATATCATCAAACTGGCAGGGGGCGAACCGGCGAACTTCCTTGACGTGGGCGGCGGAGCAAATGCCACCACCGTAGCAAGCGGATTCAAGATCATCCTGTCGGACAAGAATGTGAAAGCGATCCTCATCAACATCTTCGGCGGAATCGTCCGCTGCGACCGTGTTGCGAATGGCGTCGTCGAAGCAGCGAAGGTTGTCGACGTGAAGATCCCGATCGTCATCCGTCTTGCCGGCACGAATGCTGATATTGCCGCGGATATCCTGCGCAATTCCGGCATGAGCTTCCTTGTTGCGGAGAATCTGAAAGATGCAGCGGATAAAGTAACGAAAGCGCTGGCGGCGTAATTATTTGTGGAGGAGTCAATGAAAGGCATTGAATATGTTGTTGATGCGAAAGGAAAACGAAAGGCAGCTGTCGTTGACCTGAAAGTGCATGGTGAAGCGTGGGAAGATTTTTATGATGCATTGGCAGCAAAACTGCGGGTGAATGAACCGCGTGAATCATTCTCCTCCGTAAAGACAAAACTGAAAGCAAAAGGGAAATTGCGTGCATAAGTACGCAATTTCCTTTGCTCGTTCTGCCCGCAAGGAATTGGAACATCTCCCGAATTCTGCAGTTGAAAGAATTATTGGTGCGATCGAGAAACTTTCTTCTGAACCATTTCCATTCGGATCCAAAAAATTAAAAGGAGAGCAGTCTCTTTGGCGGATTCGGGTGGGCGATTATCGTATCATTTATTCTGTCGAAAATTCAATCCTGACAATAGAAATAATCCGGATCCGTCATCGGAAAGAGGCGTATAACTGACTCATGTCCATCTACGATAAATACGAAGCGGTCATCGGACTTGAGGTCCACGCTCAGCTCTCCACCAATTCCAAGATCTTCTGCGGATGCTCCAATAAATTCGGCAACGCACCGAACTCCAATGTTTGTCCCGTCTGTCTCGGCATGCCGGGCGTGCTTCCCGTTCTCAATAAACAGGTGGTGGAATACGCCATCCGATTAGGACTCGCAACGCATTGTTCCATCACACCCACATCCATCTTCGCGCGAAAGAATTATTTCTATCCGGACCTTCCCAAAGGATACCAGATCTCGCAGTATGAGGAACCGATCTGTCAGCACGGCTATGCGGATATCGAACTGGAGGATGGAACAGCGAAACGGATCGGCATTACACGCATCCACATGGAAGAGGATGCCGGGAAATCGATCCACGATATGGACATTGATACACTCGTTGATGTGAACCGCTGCGGGACTCCTTTGCTGGAGATCGTCAGTGAACCGGATATGCATACTTCGAAGGAAGCGTATCATTATCTCTATTCCATCTGGCAGACGGTAAAGTATCTCGGAATCTGTGATGGGAATATGGAAGAGGGAAGTCTCCGCTGTGATGCGAATGTTTCCGTCCGCCTGAAAGGCGAGACGAAACTCGGGACGAAAGCTGAATTGAAGAATATGAACTCGTTCCGCAATGTAGAACGGGCGATCGATTACGAGATCAAGCGTCAGATCGACCTGATCGAGGATGGCGGAACAGTAGTGCAGGAAACGCTCCTCTGGAATGCAGAAAAGAACGTCGCCACTTCCATGCGGAGCAAAGAAGAAGCACACGATTACCGATATTTCCCCGATCCGGACCTTGTCCCAGTAGTTGTTGATCAGGCATGGATCGCATCCGTCGAGAAACTCCTTCCCGAACTGCCGAAAGTTCGGCGCAAACGGTTCGTGGAATCGTATAAACTTCCCGTGTATGATGCCGATGTATTGACGCAGGAACGCGAACTGGCCGATTATTTCGAATCCACCGTGAATCAGTTGTCGAAGAAGAATGACGAGAATGTGAAGTCCGTCAGTAACTGGGTGATGACCGATGTGCTGAGAGTGATGAATGACGAGAAGCTTTCCATCACCGATTTTCCCGTCTCACCCGACCATCTCGCAGCGATGCTGAACCTGATCATCGACGGTACCATCAGCGGAAAGATCGCGAAGGATGTCTTTGAAGAAATGCTGAAGACGAAGGAGCATCCGAAGGCCATCGTCGAGAAAAAAGGATTGGTACAGATATCCGATACCGGCGCGATCGAAACGGAGATCGATGCCATTCTTGCGAAATTCCCGAATGAAATAGCCCGTTTCCGCGGCGGCGATGCGAAGCTGATGGGTTTCTTCGTCGGCGAGACGATGAAAGTGATGAAGGGGAAGGGAAATCCGAAGGTTATAAATGAGATCCTTCGGAAGAAACTTGGTTAAACAATTAATCTTTGTGAAAAGTAAATATTCAAGTTACAATTAGCACGGGCAGCCACGAAGGCACAAAGACACAAAATCCCACAAAGTAGTTTTTTTAGTGTTTCCTTTGTGCCTTAGTGCCTTTGTGGCGAAAGATCTAAACACTTACAACCATCATCATTCACTTTCTTTGATACGAGAATTCCTATGAGAACCAAAATCATCGCCGGCAACTGGAAAATGAACAACGATATCCCGCAGTCCATCGAACTGATCAATGGATTGAAATCTGCTCTCGCGGCACAGTCCGTAAAAGCGACCGTCATCATCTGTCCCCCGTACACATCGCTCGGCGTTGCTCAGCAGCTCATCGCCGGTTCGGTGATCAAGCTCGGCGCGCAGGATGTGTCGCTGTATGACAGCGGCGCGTATACCGGAGAGGTCTCCGTTGCGATGCTGAAATCCGCCGGATGTTCCTACATCATCGTCGGACATTCCGAACGCCGTCAGTATCATCACGAGACGAACGAAGTGATCAATCAGAAAGCGAAGAAAGTTCTGGCGGGTGGACTCATTCCGATCATCTGCGTCGGCGAGACCCTGGAAGAACGCGAAAAGAATATCACGGACGATGTGCTCACCACACAGGTGAAAGGATGCCTGGCAGGACTGCCGGCAGCGGATGTGGAAAAGTCCATTGTCGCGTATGAACC